>CAYSCH010000042.1:22894-23764 GCA_964429355.1 uncultured Planctomycetaceae bacterium
TGATACCGCTCGTCACGATTGGGGTCTCCGTCGTTGTGGCCATGGGACTGGTGGCTCTGGCAACACAGGTTTGCGCCCAGATCGGCATCGATTTCAAAATCTACAAGACAACGCGGATCTTCGTGATGGTCATTCTGTTCGGGGCGGGCACCGACTTCTGCCTGTTCCTGATCGCTCGCTACAAAGAAGAGTTGCAGCGAGGCGTTGCGCCGGAGTCGGCGGTTCAGAGGGCGCTCGCCCGAGTGGGAAGCGCGCTGGTTGGAAGCGCTTTGACAACAATCCTCGGACTCGGTGCAATGGTGTTCTGTTCGTTCGGCAAGTTCCGCAACAGCGGCCCGGCCATTGCGATGTGCCTGGTGATTGCCTTGATTGCCTCCTTATCGCTCGCGCCGGCCTTGCTTCGGGGGGCCAGGCTGGCCGTTTTCTGGCCGTGGGGCATCGGGGCCCTCGCCACAAGCTCCAAACCCGAGGCATCTCCACCGACCAGGGTCGCCGGGACAACGTCAGCGAGTTTCTGGGGATGGATCGGCGACCAGATCCTCACACGTCCCGGATGGATCTTTGCCGGAAGCCTCGTTCTGCTCCTCCCCTTGGCGGCTCTGGGACTGCAAACCGAACAGACTTACGACCTCTTGAGCGAACTCCAGCCCGATCGTCCGAGCGTGCAGGGTACCGAGTTGCTGCGTCGCTACTTCCCCGGCGGAGAAATCGGCCCCGTGACCGTCTTGGCCCACGATCCCAAGGGAGGCCTGGACACGGAAAATGGCCTGTGGGAACGGATCCAGCCCCTGGCCGAACAGTTGACCCAGTTTCGCCCGGACGACCATCCTGCCAATGCCGCCGCCGCAACGAACTGCGTGATTGTATTCA
>CAYSCH010000042.1:23774-34701 GCA_964429355.1 uncultured Planctomycetaceae bacterium
GACCATCCTGCCAATGGGCCGTCACCGATCAGCACCGTTCGCTGCCTTACCGCGCCCCTGGGTGCAAGACACAGAACGGGCATGTTCGGGACGATCCGAGACACCATGATTCGGCGTAACGACAAGACCCGAAGCACCTATCTGGCCCAGGCGCCCGATTACGCAGGGAAGGTCACTCGCTTCGATCTTGTCTTCGACTACGATCCATTCTCGATCCAGAGCATCCACCTCCTCGACCAGGTGGAGGACTACCTCCTTGAATTGTCGGAAATGCCCGATTCGGGCGGGTACGGCGTTTCGTTCTACTTCGTCGGGACCACCGCGGGAATTCGCGACCTGCGCACGGTGACCGCCAGCGATCTGGTATTGATCCAACGACTCGTTCCGATCGCCGTCCTGGCGGTCTTGATCGTCATCCTTCGCCGGCCGTGGATCTGCATCTATTTGATCCTTTCGGTGCTGCTCGGCTACTTCGTGACAATTGGCGTCACCGAGGCCTTCTTCCACTGGCTCAAGGGCGCAGGCTACCACGGGCTGGACTGGAAGGTACCGATGTTTCTGTTCGTGATCCTGATCGCTGTGGGCCAGGACTACAACATCTACCTGGTCACCCGCGTGCTGGAGGAACAGCAGCGCCACGGCCGCGATGAGGGCATGCGAATCGCACTGACTCGAACCGGCGGAATCATCACCAGTTGCGGCGTGATCATGGCCGGAACCTTTGCCTCCATGGCAACAGGCACCTTGAGTGCCATGCACGAATTGGGGTTCGCTTTGTCCCTCGGTATCCTCCTCGACACCTTCGTCATTCGCACCGTCGTCGTGCCGGCATTTCTCGTGATCTGGCAGCGCGGAAGTGAGCGCCGTTCGATGGGCAACGCCCAACCATCCGCTCGCAAGCCAACCCAACTGAAGCGTCCCGCGATCGACACCTCGTCGATCACGCACTGAGACGAGACTCGCCCCCGCTCTTTCGGGCGGGTTGACATGGCATGTATTGCGGGGTTTCTAGTGTCAAGCCGCACAGCTTACAGCACCCTTTCGAATCATCTGTCCATTGGCTAACCCGATCGAGGGAAGCCAGATCGATGAACGTTGCTTCTGCCAGGAGAGTCTGACGTTTGCTGTCCTACAGTGCACCCATTGCCTCCTATATAGGCAACCGCAGGACGTTCGTTCGCTTTTTTGACGATCGAACGCAAATCATAAACTATTGAGACAAAATACGTTGCAGTCCGCTTCCGCCTTGTTCCTGGCGGATTTCGGTATAGGTTTAGCGGATCCCACTCAGCTATGAAAGCGTGCTGCTTGCCCGTCGCAGTGGAACGATCCATCATTTGGGTGCGGATTGGGCGACCTACCAGGACAGATTCTTCACTCTCCACCTACAGGAAGGAGTAGCCTGTGACTCCGAAAGAAGTATTGGCACTTTGTCGGGAAAAGGACGTAAAGGCCGTTGATTTGCGGTTCATGGACTTTCCCGGCCTCTGGCAGCATTTCACGATCCCTGTCAGCAAACTCGACGAGGATATCTTCGAGGACGGCCTCGGTTTCGACGGCTCCAGCATTCGCGGCTGGCAGGCGATCAACGAGAGCGATATGCTCGTGGTCCCCCAGCCTGAGACGGCCTCGCTCGATCCCTTCGCCGAGCTCACGACACTCTCGATGATCTGCAACATCCAGGACCCGATCACACGCGAGGACTATTCTCGCGATCCTCGCAACGTGGCCCGCAAGTCGGTCAATTACCTGAAGAGTACGGGAATTGGCGATACGTGCTACATCGGACCGGAGGCCGAGTTCTTCGTCTTCGACGACATTCGTTACGATCACGCCCCGAACGGCTGCTTCTACTCCGTCGACAGCATTGAAGGCCAGTGGAATCGTGGACGGGACGAGAAGCCGAACCTCGGCTACAAACTCCGCTACAAGGAGGGCTACTTCCCCGTTCCTCCCGCCGACCAACTGATGGATCTGCGTAACGAAATGATGCAGACCATGATCGACTGCGGCCTGGACGTCGAGGCGCAGCACCATGAAGTGGCAACTGCCGGCCAATCCGAGATTGACCTGAAGTTCAATGACCTGGTCACCATGGCCGACTCCATGATGTTGTTCAAGTACATCGTTAAAAATGTGGCGCACCGTCACGGGAAGGTGGCCACGTTCATGCCCAAGCCATTATTCGGCGACAACGGATCGGGGATGCACACCCATATTTCCATCTGGAAGGGCGGTGAGCCCCTGTTTGCCGGTGGCGGCTATGCCGGCCTCAGCGAGATGGCCCTCTACGCTATCGGCGGTATCCTTAAGCACGCCCCGGCACTCCTCGCCTTCAGCAGCCCGACCACCAACAGCTACAAGCGGCTGGTCCCCGGCTACGAAGCCCCGGTCAACCTTGCCTACTCTCAACGCAACCGCTCGGCCTCGGTCCGCATTCCCATGTACAGCCCGAGCCCGAAGGCAAAGCGCGTGGAGTTCCGCTGCCCCGATCCGACTTGCAACCCCTATCTGTCGTTCTCCGCAATTCTGATGGCTGCGATCGATGGAATCCAGAACAAGGTCGATCCGGGAGAGCCGCTCGACAAGGATATCTACGACCTGGAGCCGGAGGAACTGGCCACTGTGCCGAAGACCCCAGGTTCGCTCGAGGAGGCCTTGAACGCCTTGCGTGTCGATCATGACTTCCTGCTCCGTGGTGACGTATTCACTCCAGACGTGATCGATACCTGGATCTGGTACAAGATGGAGAACGAAGTCGATGCCCTGCGTCTCCGTCCCCATCCCTACGAATTCTGCCTGTACGCCGATATCTAGGCTCGCAGACCGATGGTACTTCGTTGGGCAGCAGCGATATCCTTCCCCCCACAACCTTCGCGCTGCCCACAATCCAAGCGCCCTGACGAACCTGGAAGTCCCCACGGGCGTTGACAAAAGCCGTCCGTGATGTGTCGACGGCTCCGAAAGTCTCGACGTCGAGCGGCGAAATCCGCCGCTCGGCGTCGACTTCGTTTGGCCTTGGCTCGATCCCGAGCCCGAGGCAAGGGCTCCCCGAGTCCGCCTTGCCGTCCTCTCTGCGCCGCGCGCGGTCGCGGATTGACAGTTGCGATGTGGCATCGTAGGCTACCGGTTTCTGGACAAGAGACTGGAACAGAATGTGGGAGCCCTCCACCAGCATCGATGTGCACGATGGGGCGTCTTGTTGTCGGCTCCCAGGGCCAGGAGCAGAAAGAATGCCTGAGACACGCGCCGCAATCGTTACCGGGGGATCGCGAGGCATCGGCCGGGGAATTTGCGAAGAGTTGGCACGCATCGGGCTGGCCGTGGTTGTCAACTACGCGACACGCCCCGATGCGGCCGAGGACGTGGTCAGCAAAATCACCGCGGCCGGGGGGCAGGCGATTGCGGTCAAGGCCAACGTCGGCTCGAGCAAGGATCGTCAGGGCTTGGTCGCACTGACTCTCGATGCCTTCGGACGGCTCGACGTCCTGGTGAATAATGCGGGCATCACTTCCCAGGGCCGCAAAGACGTTCTCGAAGCGACCGAGGAGAGCTGGGACGTCGTGTTCGACACGAATCTCAAAGGCCCATTCTTTCTTACCCAATTGGCCGCCAACGAGATGATTCGCCTCAGGGCCCAACGCAAGATATCCCGGGGTACGATTGTCAACATTTCGTCGATCTCGCGGTTCGCCGTCTCTATCAACCGCGCCGATTACTGCATGACCAAAGCGGCCATCGGCATGATGACCAGGCTTTTCGCCCAGCGTCTGGCCGAAGAGAACATCCGTGTCTACGAGGTCAGTCCGGGCGTGATCGCCAGCGACATGACAGCCCCGGTCAAGGAAAAGTACGACCAGCTGATTGCCGAAGGCCTCTGGCCGATCCGCCGTTGGGGACAGCCCGAAGACGTGGCCAAGGCCGTCGCAGCCATTGTCGAGGACTACTTCCCCTTCAGCACCGGTGACACGTTCAATGTGGACGGTGGATTCCACTACCGATCGCTGTAGCCTTCTGCACCCTTCCGCATATCAGCCATGTCGGACCCTTCCAGCACTGACCGAAGCCGATTGCAGCACGAGATCCCCGTTCATCGCGTTCACACGCTCGTCGTCGGCAGCGGAGCGGCAGGGCTCAACGCGGCGGTACAACTCCGAGCTGCCGGCCTGGAGGACCTGCTCATCCTCACCGAAGGTCTGGGGAAGGGCACGTCGATCAACACCGGCTCGGACAAACAGACCTACTACAAGCTGTCGTTGTGCGGCGACTCGCCCGACTCGCCGCGACAGTTAGCCGAAACTCTCTACAGCGGCGGCGGAATGCACGGCGATCTGGCGCTCGTGGAGGCCAGCGTTTCGCCGCGGGCCTTCATGCACCTGGTGAATCTCGGTGTGCCCTTTCCAAGAGATGCCTACGGTCAGTTCATCGGCTACAAGACCGATCACGATCCCAGGCAAAGGGCCACTTCGATTGGCCCCTATACCTCCCGCGAAATGTGCCGGGCGTTGATCCAGCGCGTGCGATTGTTGAACATCCCCGTCACCGAAGGACGACAGGCCGTGCGCCTCGCCACGCTCGATGAAGGTGGAAGGAGGAGAGTTTGCGGCGTGATCGCCGTCACGGATTCGGGCGACCTTGAAGCCTATTTGGCAGAGAATATCGTCTTCGCCGTGGGGGGCCCCGGCGGGCTCTACAGAACGGCGGTCTACCCGGCGGTCCACACGGGCGCAATCGGCGTGGCCATGATGGCCGGGGCGACGGCTCAGAACCTGCCCGAATCGCAATACGGCATGGCCTCGATCAAGCATCGCTGGAACGTCTCCGGCACGTTCATGCAAGTCGTACCGCGAATGCTCAGCACCGCGGCAGACGGCGTCAGCGACCGGCGCGAGTTCCTGCGAGATTACTTCGATTCGCCCGGAGATATGAATTCGAACGTATTTCTCAAAGGTTACCAGTGGCCCTTCGACTCTCGCAAAGCCGTTGGCGGATCGTCGATCGTCGATATCCTGGTCTACATCGAAACCGTTCTGAAAGGACGTCGCACCTTTCTGGACTACCGCGATAATCCCACCGGATTTCGCTTCGCGGATTTGACCAACGAGGCGCAGGAGTACTTGAGGAAATCCAATGCGATGCAGGCAACGCCGATCGAGCGGCTCAGAACCATGAACCCCGGTGCGATCCAGATCTATCGGGACCACGGCATCGATATCGCCACCGAGCCCCTGGAAATCGCCGTCTGCGCTCAGCACAACAACGGCGGCCTGGCCGGCACTACCTGGTGGGAGTCGACCAACATCAAACACCTTTTCCCCGTCGGGGAAGTCAACGGGACTCACGGAGTGTATCGCCCGGGCGGTGCGGCGCTGAATTCGGGCCAGGTGGGAGGATTTCGAGCCGCCGAGTTCATCACCAACCGCTATGCCACCTGGAGTGTCTCCCATGAATCGGCCCTCTCGGCACTGCAGGACGAGTTGACGCACGTCCTGGATTGGCTCGATCGATCGGCATCGGCCACAAGGAGCTGGCAGGACGAACGCAACGAATTCCAGACGAGAATGACCCGCTGTGGTGCACACATTCGGCGCCAGCCAGACCTTGCCGAGGCCGTGGGAGAAGCCTGGCAGCAAGTGCAAAGGCTCACGGAATCGGGCTGCCGGTATTCCGACGCCGCCGATTCTGTGGAAGCCCTCCGCACACGGCACCTCGGCTTCGCCCACGCCGTCTATCTGGAGGCCGCCAGCTTCGCGGTGGCCGCGGGCACGGGCAGCCGGGGGTCGGCCATGGTCGTCGATCCATCGGGCGCTCGGATCCACCCCGGGCTCGACGACTCTTGGCGGATCGCGGCGGAAAACGCCGATTTCCGTGAGCAGGTCCAGGAAACGCTTATCCACGGCATCGGAAATGTGGAGAACCGCTGGGTCCCCCGCCACCCGTTGCCCGAGTCCGACACCTGGTTTGAGACAGCCTGGGCACGCTTTCGTTCCGGTGAGATCTACGACGACCCTCCCCGTACCTGAAGCCGCCCCTCTTTGGCTCTTTGACGCCTGACAAAACCTGGAAGTCCCCCACGGGCATGGATATGCACAGCCGGTGGTTTTGTTAGCGGCTCTTAAATTACGCAAACTGGGCAGCGCCGGCGATCTCAGACGAATCGACCTTCGGTTGGCCTCGTCCTCCGACTCGGCTGACGCTGAAAGCGTCTTCTTCCCGGTTTCGCTTCCAGGATGCCGCGGCGATGCCCCAGCTTGTCAAAGTCTGCCGGTTCCGTCGTCTGCGCGAGCTGCAACGGATATTCCTAATATTCCGACTGTGCCGTGCCGATGAATCCAGAAGACCACGGTGTTTGTACGGTCTTGTCAAGGTCAATTCTGGACCGGACTCGTGGGTATTGGTCGGCGCGCTGGAGTTGTGGCGATTTCGTGGCCAGGCGCCCGGGGATCCGGGCCTCTGCTCCACCCATTTGCCCGCCCCGCGCGCCAGCGATCTCGAGTCGCAGAAAGTGGAGGACGACCCGTGCGTCGAACACTCCTATTGCAGGCAGTCCTCGTACTGGCGGCCGGAGTCCTGGTCAGTAGCAGTGGATGTGGCCTCTGCAATCCCCGGCATGGAATGATCCTTCGCGGGGATTGGTCGCTGGAACTGAACCGGGTGCCGTGGCTGAGTTCGAGAAGTCAGAGTTCCAGCGAAGCAGGAGGAGAAAGCTGTGGTGTCGGCGTGCCTCTTCAGTCGCCCATGTCGCCCGACGCCAGTGCCCCGGCTCCGGTAGGCCCCGTGTCGTGCCTGTCGCCATGTCGATCGAGCGGCCTGCCATGCCGAACCTGCGCGCGTCCGAACTCCGCGGCATCCGCGTCCGCCACGCAACAAGTGGCCTATAGCCGGTTTCATCCTGTGCCGACCAGGCCCGTATTCACTCCATGGAACTGTCCAACCTCGGCCCCGGCGACGAATGCCCCCCAGGAGTTGCAGCCTCCGCAACAGGAGGTAATCCCGACTCCTGTAATACCTCAAGGCGCCATGAGGCGGGCCCGAACAGGTGGCGCCGTCACCAGCGCATCGTGGGTGTTCCAGCCCTGAATAGCCTTGCGTGATTCCCGGAAGCATAGTCGTCGTGGAGATACCGCGTGGGCTTGCCCCGCGCTCCGGTTCCGCCCATGTTTCGCCCACGAACCCTGTCAGACCCGGTCCATCGAGTTCCTTTAGCGCCTTGTCGAAATCTCCTCCGGAAATCCCGCAAGGCTAATTAGCAGTACGGACGAACCATCGCCTTCACGGGAAACAGGGAGGCGTTGGGGTCATCGATTGTTCGCATCTGGGTTATTCCAAAGAACCGTCCACGGAAAGGCGCCCGCAAGGTGTTTTTTCGCGGCCCAAGTTACCGCCGGATCAAGAGACGAGAGGGGGAATTCTGTGAATAGGCAAATGGAGAGTCTCGGCAAGCGTTGCGGCAATCTGGAGAGGGGTACACAGCGCGCCCTTCGCCATGTTTGGAAACCTGGGAAGGCTGTGCGGGTTCGAGTTGCCGCTTGTGAAGGTATGTAACGACCGTAGCCGATTTACCAAGGGCACCGGTTATTGCGGTTGCAAGCATTAAACATCCCCTGACGGGGAGTATTTTGGTTGCCGCTCGATCGGTGGGCCGAGAACTGATTCGTATCCGACTCGTTCGAGATCAGACCCGGCAGACAGGATACTGCCACCCTCTGCTCCGAGCCGCTCCAGCCATGAAGTTAACTCCTATGGTATCTCGCCTCACCTGCTTGCCGCCCAAACTACGACCGGCAGCCGTGACTTGTTCGCTCGTTCTGGGATTGCTCTTCCTTGCCACCCACGTTCTACCTGGGTCGGAACTGCGCAACACGCCCATCGTCCGTGCGATCGAGTCGGCCACCCCGTCGATCGTCAACATTCGCGGCGAGAAGACCGTCGGCGAAACCAGCCAGTATGGCGAGGGGGATGCCGCCAGACGAGTCAACGGCATGGGAACAGGGGTGGTCATCGACCCCCGGGGTTACATCATCACGAATCACCATGTTGTCAAGGGCGTGCGGCAAATCCTCGTCACGTCGGTGGGAGGTCAGGAGTACGTTGCCGGCCTGATCGCCCACGACCCGGTGACGGATCTGGCAATCATCAAGATCAGCCCCACTTCCCCGATGCCCGTCATCACGATCGGTAGTTCTTCCGATCTGATGCTGGGCGAAACGGTTATTGCAGTGGGAAATGCCTATGGGTACGAGAATACCGTTACCCAGGGGATCATCAGCCAACTTCACCGCGCCGTTCAGGTCAGCGACGCCCAGTTCTACGAGGACCTGATCCAGACGGACGCAAGCATCAATCCCGGTAATTCGGGTGGCCCCCTGTTGAACATCGACGGCGAGATGGTCGGCCTCAACGTGGCGGTTCGAGCAGGCGCTCAGGGTATCGGCTTCGCAATTCCCATCGACAAAGTCCTGGCAGTGGTCTCGAAACTGGTGAAGGAGCAGGCCGGCTGCCAACGTCGCTATGGGATCGAACTCGACGACGAGGGCAGTTCAAACGTCGCCGGGCTCAAGGTCAAGGAAGTCCAAGCCGACAGTCTGGCAAAACAGGCCGGCCTCGAAGCGGGCGACACGATCGTCCGTGTCAACAACGAACTCATCCGCCAGCCACTCGACTTCCACCGCACGCTGCTCGGCCGAACAGGCGGAGAAACGCTGCAACTGGTGATCGAGCGGAACGGCGATACCATCGAGCTCGAATTGGCAATGTCGGAAATCTCGCCAAGTACGGCAACCGTTTCGAACGACACCCAGGAAATGGCCTGGAACCTGTTGGGGGTGGAACTGGAACCAGTTCCCACCGACGTGTTTCGACAGAGATTTCGCACGCGGTACCGAGGCGGCTTGACGGTCGAGCGAGTTCGTCCTGCCAGCCCCGCTGCCGAACAGGGAATTCTCGCCGGCGATATCCTCGTGGGTATGCACATTTGGGAAACAGTTACCATGAAAAACGTGGCGTACATCATGAGTCGCCCCGATTTCGACGAATTCTCCCCCGTCAAGTTCTACATCCTGAGAGACAACGATGTCCTTTACGGCCACTTGCCGGTCAGCATGAAAGCGACCCAGCAACGCTGACCGCCGGCCCGCCTCTTCTGAACCGTTTGGCAAGACAATCCGCTGGATCTGCCCCCACCGGGCAAATTCCAACAGTCTTGCCGCGGCTCCACAACCTCTGCTCAGTCCCAACCCCGCAAGCTCCTCACGCGGCAGTCATAGCGCGGCGCGACGACCCAAGCGCGCCGCCCCCCGTGGCCATGGGGGAGCCGGTCCGGTATCCTTGAAGCTGACACGGACCCGCCCGTCAGCCGAAGAACCTGCCCGGCCCTCCATGGAAACCGAGTTGATCGCCAGCCTTCGGAAGAGATTGCCCTCCCATCCTCTTCTCAAATTGGGGATCGGAGACGATGCGGCAATTCTCGATGGCGCCCGCGGCCAGGATTGGGTGGTCACGGTCGACATGCTTACCGACCAGGTCGACTTCGTTCTCGGCCAGGTCGATCCGCGACTCGTGGGCCGAAAATCCCTGGCCGTCAACCTCAGCGATCTGGCGGCCATGGCCTCCCGTCCCGTGGCCGCCGTGGTGGCCCTCGTTTTGCCTCGCAACAACGGCATGTCCTTGGCCCTGGCTCTCTATGAAGGCATGATCCCCCTGGCCGAGGAGTTCGGTATAGCAATTGCCGGCGGCGATACCAATAGTTGGGACGGCCCCCTGGTTCTAAGCGTCACGGCCATCGGACAGGTGAGCTCGCACGGCCCCTTGCAGCGTCGCGGCGCCCGACCTGGCGACCGAATCCTCGTCACAGGACAACTGGGCGGCAGCATCCTCGGCCACCAATTCAATTTTCAGCCCCGGGTCCAGGAGGCGCTCGACCTGGCGGACCGGTACGACCTCCATGCCGGAATCGATATCAGCGACGGGCTGTCGCGGGATCTGTCGCACCTCGTCGAGGAAAGCGGTTGTGGCGCGCTGCTCGACCTGCCAAGAGTCCCGATCTCGCCCGATGCCGTTCGACTGAGCGACCGGTTGGCCGACGGGTCGACCCCGCTCGACCATGCCCTGTCCGATGGAGAAGACTTCGAATTGATCCTTGCCGTTCCGCCCGAAGAAGCCGAGCGGATGATTGCCGACCAGCCGGTGGGCGTCCCCCTCACCGCGATCGGCCGATTCGTCGCTGAGCCCGGGCTGTGGCATGAGAACGAGCAAGGAAGACGCATTCCCCTCCCCGTACGAGGCTTCGAACACGAACTCCAATGAACGAACTCCACTTCCAGGCCAGAAACGAAGCCGAAACGTTCCAAATCGGGGCCGCCTTGGCCAGGCACCTGCCCGACGGGTCGGTTGTGGCTCTGGTGGGAACGCTGGGGGCAGGAAAAACTCGGCTCGTGCAGGCCATTGCCGAAGGCTGCGGCATCCAGCGGCGCGATGTGGTGAGCCCCACGTTTGTCCTGGTCCACGAGTATCCGGGCCAGCGGATGGTCTACCACATCGATGCCTACCGGCTCAAAGACGCAGACGAATTCCTCGAACTTGGGCCCGAGGAGTACTTCGAGAGCGACGGCATCACCCTCATCGAATGGGCCGATCGGGTGGAGGACTGTTTGCCGCGGGAACGGCTCGAGGTCCGCATCGAGGTGACGGGCGAGGAAACGCGGGCGTTCAACCTGGTTGCGTGGGGCCGCAAGTACGAGCTTGCCCTGGACCGGCTGGCCAAAGATCTCTGCGCTGCGTGAGCCTACAAGCCCAGTCTGGCTATTCGCAGATCCACCGGCTACAATCCCGGCAGATGGACTGGCCCTTGAAATGGCCATCTGCCGCCCGCTGGCTTGCTAGGGCGCTCGTTCTATTTATCCATCGTACTCTCCTTGTTTGTAACGCG
>CAYSCH010000042.1:34711-37134 GCA_964429355.1 uncultured Planctomycetaceae bacterium
CCGGCGACACTTCATTTCGGAATTGGGACGTATCGCGGCCACATCGAGTGCGGCCCTGGCGGCCATGGCCGGCACCGCGGCAGCCCAGAGCGAATCGGCGGCGGCAATGCCCACAATCGCACTGGGAACTCGCCGCATCACGCGGCTAGTGGCAGGTTCCAACCCGCTCCTGGGCTACTCCTACCTGGGGCCTCATGTGGACAATGCGATGAAGGAGTATTACACCCCAGAGCGGGTCGTGGAGTTCCTTCTCGATTGCGAACGGGCGGGAATCAACGCCCACCAGTTCTCCTTCACGCCGACCGGCGACTCCCCAGATATCATCCGCAAGACCCGCGAAGCCGGCTCCAAGATGAACTTCTTCTGCCTGGCACGAAACCCCGACGAGGTTCGGCAGGCCATCGACACGGTCGATCCCTTCGCCATGGTTCATCACGGTGGGGTCACCGATAGCCGGTTTGCCGAAGGCAAGAGCGGCCTGGTCCACGATTTTGTCAAGGCGGTCCACGATGGGGGCCTGTTGGCCGGCGTCTCCGCCCACAACCCGGACTGCATCAAGCAGATTGCCGACGAGGGCTGGGAGGTCGACTTCTTCATGACCTGCTTCTACTTCCTCACCCGCCAGACCGCCAAGAAGGCCGACGAACCCGCCCAGGAACCGGACCTGCTTCACGTGGGACATTACCCGTTCTATCGCAACGACCCCACGGTCATGACCCAAGTCGTCCGCCAGGTCGACAAACCCTGCCTCGGCTTCAAGATTCTCGGCGCTGGCCGCAAGTGCGCCGATCAAAAGATGGTGCAGGAAGCGTTCCGTTTCGCCTTCGAAAACATCAAGCCCACCGACGGCGTGATCGTGGGGATGTTTCCGAAGTATTTTGACGAGATCAAAGCCAATACCGAGTACACGCGTTCCCTCGGCGTCTGACACACCCGGTGCCAAGAGACAAGACCCGATTCGTTTCTTCCCCTCCCACCCCGGCCCTCCACGGCCTCTGACCCAACAACCCACAGTGGACTATTTTCCTTTCCTCCATTTTCTTTTCTTCCATTCGCCTTTCCAAAGGGAACGATTGTGCCGATTTGCGTGGGGAGTGAATTGCAGCGGATGGACGACGGAGAGTTCACCCAATGCGCATATCAGGTCATGCAGCACGCATTTGCTTTGCGGGAGGAATTTGGTCCGCTCTTTCAGGAGTCAGTCTATCAGCAGGAATTGGCGTTCCGTGTCCCCGAGGCTCGCTGTGAGGTGCCGATCGAACTAGAGTTTGATGGGTTCAGTAAGACCTTCTATCTTGATTTACTGGTCGGTGGTGGTGCCGTCTTCGAATTGAAAGCGGTTCAATCGCTGACCGAGCAGCACAGGCGACAGCTATTGCAGTACCTGTTCCTCACCGACTTACCCCATGGCAAGCTGGTTAACTTTCGGTCTGAGCGTGCGCAGCACGAGTTCGTCAATAACACGCTGAGTCGATCTGATCGCGTCTCATTTGGCGTGGACGATACTGACTGGCAAGATCTGGAAACAACACGTCTGAAAGAACGCATGATCGCGGTACTGCAGGACTGGGGCACGGGGCTGGAAGTGGGGCTCTATGGAGAGGTTGCCGCATGGCTTTGCGGCCAGACTCCTGACACCGAAACGAAGATTGAAATCCGGCAGAACGGACGGTTATTGGGAACTCAGCCCGTCCGATTGGCCGCGCCATCCGTCGCCTTGCGAACCAGCGCCCTCCCTCCAGAGCGACAAGCGGGTTACGAAATGCATCTTCGCCGCTTTCTCGAACACACTTGCCTTCACTCGATCCAATGGGTCAATATCACTCGGCAATTGGTGCAGTTCAAGACGATCACAAACAAATCGTAGAAAAGAAAATGGGTGAAAAGAAGATAGAGACTGTCCCGATCGCGATTCCGAATAACAGAGACCCGTGAAGTGGCGGCAAGAAGACAAGACCAGCCTCGTCTCTTCCCCTCCCGGCCTGGCCCTCCATCGCCTCTGACCCAACAACCCACAGTGGACTATTTTCCTTTCCTCCATTTTCTTTTCCACAACTGAGAGGCTCACCAATATGCAGGAACCGTCGGTCTTCGAACGGATTCAAGCACTTCTCGATTCCAGCGCGGTCGTCTACGACGTGCTTCACCACGCCCCCGTCTACACCAGCGAGGAAACGGACAAAGTCAGCTTCGTCTCGTCCCCTCCCAGCTTGGCCCTCCATCGCCTCTGACCCAACAACCCACATTGGACTATTTTCTTTTCCTCCATTTTCTTTTCTGAACCTCCGTTTTCCTTTCTGAACTGAGAGGCTCGCCAACATGCAGGAACCCGTCTTCGAACGGATTCGGGCACTTCTCGATTCCAACTCGGTCGTCTACGACATCCTTCACCACGCCCCCGTCTACACCAGCGAGGCAGCGGA
>CAYSCH010000043.1:0-36576 GCA_964429355.1 uncultured Planctomycetaceae bacterium
AAACACGGGGTCGTCGTAAATCGGCTCCCAAAAAGGCCCTTCCGGATCGACACCCTTCCCGACCGTAAAATTGTTCCCCTTGGCCCCCGCGGCCTCGACCCACCTGGGCGTGGCGTAACGCATCCAGCTCTCCGACGAGCTCACGCGAAACGCCACCCGCTTGCCCTTGGCGATCCAACGCTGGGCCGGCGTATCGACCACCGACCAGTCGAACCGTCCTTCCTCCGGCTCCAGAAACGACCAGGGCAGGCGCAGGTACACCGTCGAAAGCCCGGGAAAATCGTCGAGCGTGTCCGACGGTTCCAGTTTCGATCCGTAGTTGGCGATGATGTTCGAGTAGAAGTGCATCGTCCATCCCATGTCGGGATTGACGAGCGCCTGCCCGTTATCTGCCGGCCGGACCGTCACCCGCTCCGGTTCCGCGGCCGTGAGCGTGGATGCAAGCGACCAGCAGAGCACGGCCCCCAGGATGACCCGACCAGCTCGGAAGTCATGACTCATGGCTGCGTTCCTTTCCAGTCTTCCCGCAGGGCCGGATGGCATCGATTGCCTCCTGCCCTGACAGGCCCTTCGTGCAACGATCGAAGTCCGTTCGGTCCGCGCGACCAGCTCCGGACGCGGAAAGCCTCGCTCGCAAACGAAGCCGCCGTGCTCCCAGCTTGTCGCAGAGTATCACAACGACGTTGGGAGGCACTGCCGGCTTCTGCCCTTCCGATCCCGGAGCAGGTATCGCCGCCATCGGGCTTTTTACTCTTTGGCGCCGGCCCAGAGCGAGTCGATCAGTTCCACCGTCTTGTCCACCAGGACTTGCCCGCCTTCCGGACCGACGAGGTTGCTGTGAACGATGGCACTGTAGTGACCGCCGGCAACCGCCCGAGCCGTGGGGAGATAGGTGCCGGGCCCGACGAGTTGAACCACAAACGTCTGCTCGGCCTTGCTCCGTCCTTTGATCTGGATTCCGTAATCGGCGAACAGTTCAAACTGGTTGGTGCAGATAACCGCGTCGCCGATCCGCACCACATGCATCTCCATTTCCAGAACCGGGTTCGGATCGGCCTTCTGCTTTTCGAAGCGTTCGACGGTCTCTTCGTACCACTGCAGCCTTCTGAGCTCGCTGTCGGTCGCCTTCGGATCTTTTTCGATCCTTGCTGCCGCCTGATCGCAGCCCGCCTTCGCCTCGGCAAACTCAGCCTCGGTGACCACGCGCATGGGAAGCTTGATCGTCGCAACTTGGTGCACCAGCGGCACATCGGCATGGCGATCGTCCTTGACCACAGCATAGATATCGTCGACCGCTGCAACAACCCGACGGGCGATCTCGTCGAGCCGCTCCAGTCCTCGGAGCCGCCGCATCCGCTCCTCCGCCGCTGTGCGGTACATCAGGTGGGGAGACTGATCGCCGGCCGCCCCGATCAGGCCGACCACGCACAGGTCCTGGCCATACCGCTGGCGCAGAGCCTCCCGCACCGGGTGCCAGTAGTCGGCGTTGACAGCCCCGTGCGACTCCACCTCCTGGGCCGTGCAGGTAATGTTGACGGCCATCGCAAGGAGCTTGCCTTCCGCATTCCAGAGGAACATCGCGCCAACATCATGGTCCTCGTAGCCCTCCAGACCGCGGAAGTCCGGCCCGTTTGTCGGACCATACATTTGCGCGGTGCCATCGGCATAGACGGCACGGCGGTTGTAGCCGACCACGGCGTGTCCGAGCCCCCAGGTCACGCTCCCGGGAACTCGACTCCGCCAGGCCTTCACGATCGCCTCCGCCACCCGTCCGGCAAAGAACTGCTGGTACTCCTCCACCGATACCACGCCCTCGCCTGGCAGCTTCCAGAACCCGCCGCGAAGCTCCGGCGCGGTGTGGGTATGGGTAGCTGCCAGGAAGATCTTAGCCACGTCGAAATCGGCAGCCGCTGCGCGGACCTTGTCGCGAACCATCTCGAGCACTTCCGTCGGGATGCCGATCACGTCGCAGGAAACAATCACCGCCACGTCGAGCGACTGACCTGCCTGGCGCGACTCAATGACCACAGCGTTTGCCGTGAGCGGCGATTCCACGCCCGTCGAAATCCGCAGATGGAACTGCCCGGAAAGCGGCGCCGGCCCTTCAGGCGTGATCTCGGCACTGGCCGCCCCTACGTACAACTCGGCCGCCGACAGGCTGCCCGAAGCGATCATTGCGACCGCCGCAATAACCAGACACAGACGTGACACCATGGTTCCTTCTCCCTCGCGCAACTGGAGACAGCCATCACACGAACTTGCTCAAATGTTGCAGGCTCTTGTCCGCCTGGACGGGCGTGCCGCATTCCACACTGAAAACGATATCCCGCGGGCACTTGTCCTGCACGGTCTTGACGATGCGGTCCCAATCCAGCACTCCGTCGCCGCAGGCGCAACCCACTGGCGTGCCGGTGACCTTGCCCCGTTCCGCGTCCGCGTGTTCCACCGAGATGTCCTTCGCATGAAGATGGACCAACCGCGAGGCCACGCGGTCAAGCCAGGCATAGACGTCCTGGCCGGCCAGGTACGCGTTGCCCGTATCAAGGTTGATGCCAATCGACGGCGACTTGACGAGGTCGTAGATCCGATCCAGGCCTTCCGGGGTCTTGGAGTACTGGGCATGGGGCTCCAGGCCGATCTTCACTCCCCGCCGCTCGGCAATGAAGGCCGCTTCCTGCAGGGTGTACTTGATCAGCACGAAGTCCTCTTCTTCGGTGGTCCACTTTGCCTTGATCCCCTCATCCGTATTGACCACCGGCACCCCAATCTCGGCGGCAACGCGGATGGCGAGCTTGATGTACTCGCCGTGTGCGTCGGGGCGGCCCAGCGGCCCGTGGCCCTGAAGCCCGGAGATCTTCAATCCCGCCTTGTCGCAAGCCTCCTTGATGCGGAACGGATCGTCGAACATCGAGACCGTGTGGAAGTAGCCGGCTTCGCTCATCAGTTCGCGGCCGAAGTGGATCATCGGCTCGAACCACTTGTAGCCCATCTTGGCAGCCTGTTCGACCGCCCACTCGAAAGGCTTGTCGCTGCTTCTGGAGAATTCCGCATTCAGTCCCACATAGACCGCTCCCATTTCCTCGCTCCTTTCGCATCTCGGTCGAATCCACAGGCCCTCTCTTGCGATGGGCCTCCACTGCCCAAGATTGTGGAGTCTCGGGCGGCGAAAAGCAATTGCAGAATGTCACAATTGGCTTACGCTTTTTTCTCGCCCTGCACCGCTGGACCCGACCGACTGCACGCGCCGGCGAACAACAGGCCCGGACGGGCAGTCTCGGAGCTGGCATCCCGGTCCGCAGAACAAAAGGCCTTCTGCCTTGACGGATCGGGTTGGCGTCAGCGGGTGTTACCAGGTCCGCGCCAATCACTGGAAGAGGAGGCTCGCCGGGCGATCTCTGCGGCCTGGCCGGCCTCAGGCAATCGATTGGAACACGCAATCGCCGGAGATGAGCTCCCCGATCGGCAGGGCATTGGAGATGGCGTTGGAGACGTCCTGCAAAGCGTACATACGGCAAGCGCTGGTCCGATTGATGCGGCCAAAGCGGCCTTCCAGGGCGACCATCTGCGAACGGCTCGCCGGCAGATCGTAGTGAACCACATGTTTGACGCGATTCAGATCGCTCTCCTCGCCGAGGGAACCCGGTGTGGCCAGCAGGATTCCGCCACTGAGTGCGAAATCTTTCATGGCCAGTTGGCGATCGGCGTAACTGAAGCTTCCATTGATCGCAATAGAAAAGCGGCCGATATCCGCCAGGGCCTTGTGGAGGTAGGTCACCGTCTCCGCGAAGGAACAGAGCACACAGATCCCGCCCGGACGCCCGTTCGACAGCTCATCGAGGAGCGTCAACAGGCAGGCAAGCTTCGAGTCGGACCCGATTTGCTGAAAGGCCTCAAACGACTCCCGGACGAATCGGAGGTACGATGTACGGGCCTCCGGTGAGAAACTCAACTTGGGAACGTCCTCCACCTCGGTCGGATCTCCATGCTGCGTTTCCGATCTGGTCGACAACTCGTGCAGTGAGGCTCTGCTCAGTTTCCTGCCCATAATCTCGAGGGTACGGCGGGCGGCGTCGGGGCTCGAGGCAGCGCGTCGCGCCAATAGTTCGGTCTCAAAATGAAACGGGCCGTCGCTCGAGCAGGATTGTCCAAGCTGCTCATGCAGCAGGTTCAGGAAGTAGACCTCCGAATCACTGCGAGCGTACTCGAGAACCCTCCAGCAGATCGGCGCCAGTTCAATCGTGTTGCCGTCCCAGTCAACGAGGTCCCCCGACCAATCGGTGACATGGAAATCGGGTAGTGGAGCCGCCGAGTCTTCGCCGTCGAACTCCAGCGGCGAGGCGGCGATCAACAAGGACCGGCTGATTCGGCCATTGGCGAGCATCTGGCGGTAAAGATCGAGCGGTTGACAGCGGCTGTGCGTCTGGACTTCGGCCAGGATCACCATGTCCCAATCGCTGGACGCAAGCCAGTCGCGTACATCGGCTCGCGTGGCTGTATCGCAAGGAATAACGGCCACCGTCGGCTCCGACTCGTCCACTCCACTGGCCGGTGCTCCGGAGACTGGATCGCGGAAAGCTGTCCCATACAGGAGCTTCACGGGAATCGTCGACACGAACTGCTCGAGCCGGGCTCGCCACAACATGCAGAACGCTGAGGGGGCGATCACCAGGACCCGCCGCGCGTCCCCATGTTCCGCCATGAACTGGACGATCCGGCTGGCGATAAGCACCTTTCCAAGTCCGGCAGGCGTGAGCAGTAGATGATGGGACTCGGAGTCCTCGGCAAGGAAGTCTGCGGCAAGTTCGGCCTGGTAAGCATGACATCCCCATTTCCGGAACGTCCCAAGAATCGTCTCGCGTGTCATAGAGGATCCCCGTTCGATGTTCTCTTGGCGTGGATTGGGTCGCCTTGTCGCTCCCGCCGGCCTGGCACCGCCTATCTTGTCATGAGTATACGAACCCAGTGTATCGTCTTTTTCCCAAACAATCCACCTGGGAAACGGCTCGAATACCCTTAGACAACACCATCTCTAGCCTTAACCGGCCGGTATCGACAGGCCGGCGATCGGACACGTCGGTCAATTGTGCCCAGGTCGCCCATGACGATTGGATCAGAATAAGTGGACCGACTACGGATCTGCGGGCCGTTTATCATGGAGCAAGCCTGGAGTTCCGGTCCGTACGTCACCCGTTTCGATCCGACAAAAACAATCGGGACAGGTTTCATGTCCTCAAAACACGGATGCGAACGACCAGCCATCGCGGCTCCAACCTCGCTCAAACACGCAACCGATAGCCATTCTTGTGGGGGGATTCTGAACACAGCGTCTGCAGGAGACGATGGATGCGCACGTCTATGCGACTGAGATCCTGCCCGACGAGGCCCCCGGCATCATCGAAAGGTTGCAGCCTTACAGCGGGGGCCACTCGATCGACCTGATCCTGACAACAGGCGGCACGGGATTCTCGCCTCGCGATGTTACGCCCGAGGCCACGCGGACCGTCGTCGAGCGACTGCCCCCAGGACTGGACGAAGCGATGCGAGCCGCGTCTCTTCCCAAAACACCGCGGGCTATGCTCTCGCGTACCTGCTCGGGCATTCGCGCCTCCACACTGATTGTGAACCTGCCCGGTTCTCAACGCGTGGCCCAGGAGAACCTCGACGCAATCCTCCCCACCTTCCCGCATGCTCTCGCGACGCTTCGAGGCGACACGATCGACTGTGGTCGTGTCCAAGAGGCGAACCCATTCCATGTTCGAAATGCTCTCCATCCTTGCCGCCTGCCGATGTAGTGGATTGGGAAGTGCGACCCTGTTGGAAGGGCCGATTGTCGGCACCAGGTTTCACGAGTGATGCGAGACGCTTCCGCCGGCCGAACTGACACAAGGACCACAAATGGATCGCCAGACAACAAAAGCAGTCACTACTGTGCCCCTGGCAGACCGGATACAATGCGACGGGATGGTCATTCTACGAGGGACAGGGAACCTGCGATGAGAGCATGGATGTTGTTCATGGGATCGCTGCTGGCGGTTGGGTTGCCGGGTTGCGGGGAGAAGCCGGCCCCGAGTGTCGAGCCCGTGCCGTTGGTTGTCTCTGAACCAGCGGCCGAGCCCGAGCCAGTTGAGCAACCTGCGGCAATCACCGGCGAGACAGAACAGATTTCACCCGGTTCGCAAGGTGGGCAAGAGGCGGCTGTCGCGGCCATTGAGGAGTTGGGGGGCGAGGTCCGGTATGATGAGAAGAGTCGGGAAAGGGGGATAATACACGTCGACTTTTACGGACCGCGATTAACCGATGCCGACTTGGTACACTTGAAGGGGCTAACGAGCCTTCAACAACTCCACCTCGACGGTACCCAGATCACCGACGCGGGGCTGGCGCATCTTCCGGGGCTGACGAACCTCCAGGAGTTGCGGCTCAATGGTACAGGGGTCACCGACGCTGGGCTGGTCTGCCTGCAAGGGCTGCCCCGCCTCCGAATCCTGCGGCTCAGCAACACCCAGGTCAGGGGCGAGGGACTGGAGCACTTGGCGGGGCTGACAGGCCTCCAAGAGCTTTACCTCGACGGCACCCAGATCACGGATGCCGGGCTGGCTCACCTCCAAGGGCTGAGGACTATCAGGGGGCTTGTGCTTGCCAAGACTCGGATCACCGACGTGGGGCTCGCGCAACTCGAATCGCTGACTGGTCTCCGGGGGCTGGTGCTTGCCGAGACGCAGGTTACCGACGCCGGTCTGGAGTATCTCAGAGGATTCGACCACCTCCAATTCCTTGACCTCGATCGCACCCGGATTACAGACGCTGGGCTCGCGCACCTGAAGCGGCTGACGAATCTCCAGTCGTTGAGCCTCAGCGGTACCCAGGTCACCAATGCCATGGTCGACGATCTCCAGACGGCACTGCCAGATTGCCGTATTACCCACTGAGGCGGCCAGCAGAATCGGCGCTACGTTTCAGAAATCCCCCGCCATGGGTGGGAACGTGCTGCCGATGGAATGATGAAGGGCTAAACATGGGAGGGAAACAGGCCGGCCTGTCCGTCGGCCACGCTCCGCTGCAGGGTCGACCCGCATGCCACGGCAACCGGACGATCGAGGTAATCGGAAAGCTTGCCCTTGCAGACCGGATGCTGCAGTTTCCGGACCGCCTTGGCCTCGATCTGCCGCACCCGCTCACGGGTGACCGAAAAGATCTTGCCAACTTCTTCCAGGGTGTGGGAGGAACCGTCGACCAGGCCGTATCGCAGGCGAATGATCTCTCGTTCGCGGTCGCTCAGCGTGCCGAGCACTTCGGTGATCCGTTCCTTGAGCGACATATGGTTCGTGTCGTGGAACGGGTCTTCTCGGCGATAGTCCTGGAGAAAATCGCCGAAATAGCGGTTGGTCTGGCCGCCCACGGGCTGATCGAGTGAGAGGAGTTGGCGGCCCATCTGAAGAGCGCAGTTCGTCTCGTCGATCGTCAGACCGGCTCGTGCCGCTGTCTCCTCGACGCTCGGTTGCCGCCCATTCTCCTGAATCAGGGTGCGGTTGACCTCGCGGACTCGTTTCATGGTTTCGATCATTTGTGTCGGCACGCGAATGGCCCGGCTCTGACGGGCAATCGCCTGCGTGATCGCCTGACGAATCCACCAGATGGCGTAGGTTGAGAATCGGCATCCCCGGGTGTGCTGAAACTTATCGACCGCCCGCATCAGGCCCGTGTTGCCTTCCTGGATCAGGTCGAGAAAGCTCAGCCCGCGATAGCGATAGCGCTTGGCGATCGAGACGACGAGCCGCAAGTTGCCCGCCGAAAGATCTCGCTTTGCCCTTTCATACACCTCCTGGCACGCAAATACCCTGACCATCCGTCGTCTCAGCGTGAAGGGACTCTCCAGAGTGATCTTCATCAGACAGCGAAGCTCTCTGCGGGCCTCATCGAGACGGCCGGTTGTGTCGTTCATCCGGTGCAGTTTCTTGAGCTCTTCCGAGAGCATATCCATCCGATGGGAAATCTCCCGAAGACTGTCCAGGAGAGGCTGGAGCCGCTGGGTCCGCAGGTCAAGCTCTTCTACAAGCTGGACAGCCTTCTGACGACGGCGGACGAGCCGACGGAACGCGTTACGGCGCTGAGTGGGAGTGTGTGACTTGTTGATCGCCGTGGCGAAGTCTCGGCGATTTGCCTTGAGCAAGCAACGGAGGGTGCGAAGGTTCGACGGAAGAACCTCCATGATGTGCCGCTTCCGGCGGATGTCGGCCACCGATACGTCGATCGTACGATCCAAACGTGAACGGCCGTCGTGCACCCTGGCCAGAAGCTTGAAAGCCGCATGGAGGGCGTAGTCCGTCGACAACATGGCATTGCGAAACCGTGCGCGCGATTTCTCGATGCGGATGGCAGCGACATGATCGTCCCTGCGAGTGAGGAGCGGATTCCTCCCCATCTGGGTCAGATAAATGCGGATCGGATCGTCATTGCCGTGACCGCTGCTGCTCAGATCGACATCGAATTCGTCGAGATCTCGCAAATTCTTCTCCATAACGCCGGGGACCTCTTCATTCCTCCAGATTTGCCGGTATTCAGGGAGAAAACGTGATTCTATTCGGTTACCGGCCCGACGGCATTCCACCCTCTAACCCGGTGGGGAACGAAAAGCGGTAAGAAGAATATCCATGTTCTCTATCAGCCCAATGGTAAACGAGGCGTGCAGCCCCCCAGAACCTCGGTGACATATCCGGCCATCGGGGCGATCAAGAATGCCGCACCCCAGGGTTTGAGAAAGTCCTTCTTCCGAGGTACAGGGCTCGCGTGGCGCCGGGGTACGCTCTCTACTCGTCCCCCAGCTTCTGCTCCAACAGCCACTCGTATAATTCCGAGTTGCCATAGGTCTCGGTCCACGAGTCGTGGCCGGCCTCTGGATACACCGTGAGTCTGACATTGCCGCCATCCTTCTTCAGAGACTCGGCCATGTCTTCGGATCGCTGCAACGGCACCGTTCTATCCTTGGCTCCATGGAACACCCAGATGGGCAAATGGGGAAATCACTTCCTCCAGCCGGCATCGTCGGTTGGTGGAATGTGAGCAATTTTCCGCCCCATTCTGTCTCACTGGTGCGCAAGCCGGCGGCGGCGCAGACGAAGACACCCAGAGATCACGTCGCCTCCATAATCAACGTGGGACGGCCCGTGGCAGGACGGGAATCGGCGAATTGATCCTCCTGCAGATCAAGGTGAACTTGGACCGATTGCCTGAATCAGAATAGTCAGACAACGTAACGGGCCAGAGACGATGATTGACATCTGTAGCCGAGACGGATAGGATCCGCAGCAGTCGTGTCTCGGGGTTTAATGAAGAGGAGACAATCAGATGCCGGAACGGCGCATTATTGCGGACTTGATTTGTTGCATCTTCTGGTTTGTCCTGGTACTCGGATACATTCAGGTACCCTCCCACGGGGCTGTCACGGTCTATCCTGGTCCCTCGGGGGAGACTGTTACCGGCGACTATACCGTCACGGTCAACGGAGAGCCCGTGGATGTTTATGCTGCCCAAAGCGAGTTCTTCGACGGGGACTACTATTTCGCGTCGTTTGATTTTTCGGGGCAAGTGGTCGTGCGGGTGACCTCGGCGCAGTCCCTGGAGCAAGTCGAGGTTCAGCCGACTCGTTTCGGTATCCAAACCGAACGGAGGAACGCCAATGAACTTTTGCTCACGGCAGACAAGCCGTTCCGGATTTCGATTGAAAGAAACGGCCGAATCAAACCGTTACTGCTGTTCGGAAATGCTCCGGAAGAAGATGCGCCAAGACCCGGGGATACGAACGTGGTCTATTTCGCTCCCGGCGTTCATCGTCCGGGCAAGATCACCCTGACGGACAATCAGACGCTCTACATCGCCGGCGGCGCCGTGGTCAAAGGGTGCGTTTATGCTCATGGCAGGAACATCACAATTCGCGGCCGCGGTATTCTCGGCGGTGAGGAATCGCTGCGTTTCAAGGGATCGGGCCGGTATTTGCTGGACTGCCAGGATTGCCAGGACATTGCAGTTCGCGACATCATACTCCGCAATCCTTGGAGTTGGACCTTTGTCACCTGGAACTGTGACGGTGTCGCCATCGACAATGTCAAGGTCTGCGGATCCCGCATGCTGAATGACGATGCATTGGATCTGGTCAACACCCAGAACACCACCGTCCGGAACTGCTTTTTCCGGACCCAGGATGACTCGATCGCTATCAAGGGGGTGGCGAAGATGCCTCGGCCGTGTTCAGACATCTTGATTGAGGACTGTGAATTTTGGACTGATGTCGCCAACATTTTCCGGATCGGCTACGAGTGTGAGACGGAGGGCATGCGGAACATCAAGGCCCGTAACATCGATGTTCTGTACTACAGCAAGAACTTCAGGCCGCCCACGGATTACTGGGCCAATGCGATCATTTGGCTTCAACCCAATCAGGATATGCTGATGGAGAATTGTCACTTCGAGGATATTCGGATTCGTTCGAACGGCGAAGATATCCTCATGCTGATGGCCAAGCCGATGCGTTGTTCATACGGAACCTACACGAACCCGGAACCCGGCATATTGCGGAACTGCTCGTTCAAGAATATTCGGGTTTTCGGTGAACAAGGTAATTTTCAAGGGCTACTCTACATGCTGGGCGATAGTGATAAACACCATGTTCGCGGGCTGCATTTTGAGAATGTCAGCTACTTTGGCCAGCCGATTACGGAAGGATCCCCCTGTGTCTCCATAGGCCAGCATGTCAGCGATATTGCCTTTCGGTAGTAGCATGCCCCGTCCGACCCTTTCGTTCCCGACAGACCCGCTCCGTCCCCAGCCAACCAAACCTGCAGGAGCCTGGACCGTGCAACTCCAACGAACCATGATCGCTTGTCTGCTTGTCCTGGGACCAGTTCTCTTCACAGGGGCCGACTGGCCCCAATGGCGCGGACCCAACCACGACGGCATCTCTCAGGAGACCGGTCTGGCGCCGTCATGGCCCGCGGAAGGCCCCAAGGTCCTCTGGCGGTTGCCACTGGCCGGTGGCTTCTCCTCCGTGGCGGTCGCCGGCGGCGTTGCCTGCACCATGAACGGGACCGACGAGGGGGAATTCGTCGTTGCCGTTGACCAGAAGAAAGGTTTAATCCGCTGGAAGACTCGTATTGGCGATTTGTTCGTCGACGAGGAATATGGCAGCGGTCCCCGCGCAACGCCGGCGATCGCAGACGGCCGGATCTACGCGTTTGGCGGCACGGGCGCTCTGGCCTGTCTGGATGCCAAGACCGGCCAACAGCAGTGGGGCTTCAACGTCGTCGAGAAGTTCGGCACCGAAAACGCCGAGTTCGGGGCCTCGGCCTCCCCACTCGTCGTTGGCGACAAACTCATCGTCGTGGCCGGCAAGAGCCAGGGCAAGTCGCTCCTCTGCCTCAACAAGGACTCGGGCGAACCCGTCTGGACCGCGCTGGACGACAAGGCCGGCTACGCAACGCCGGCATTATGCGACGTGGGGGGCCAACAGGTGTTGGCAGCCTTCACAGCCAAGGCGCTCGTCGCTGTCGCCCTCGACGATGGTCGGGAGCTCTGGCGTTATCCGTGGGAGACTACCATGGACCAGAACGTTGCCACCCCCATCTGCCACGACGGCAAGGTCTTCATTTCCTCCCGCAACACGGCCGGCAGCGCCCTGTTCGGATTCTCCCTCGACGGCACCGTTTTCAAGGCCGAGACGGTCTGGGAAAGCCGCGACATGAAGAACTACCTTTCCACTTGCGTTCTTGTCGACGGGCACCTCTACGGCTTCAACGCCACTCGCCTGACCTGCCTCGATCTCAAATCCGGTGAGGCCCGCTGGCGCGAGTCAGGTTTCAACAAGGGATCTCTCATCGCCGCCGATAAGCGGCTTATCATTCTTGGCGAACGGGGCGAACTGGCCCTCGCCGAGGCCACACCCGATGAGTATCGGGAAATCAGCAAGTTCCAGCTCTTCGATTCCCTTACCTGGATCGTCCCCACTCTGGCCGATGGCCGTCTCTACGTGCGTAGCGAAACGGAACTGGTCTGCCTCGACCTGAAATGAGCAGGGCAGAACGGTAGAGGGACTGCGAACGGTGAGTCAAGTCGGGATTCTCGGCTCAGGATCGCTGCCAGGGATGTGCGTACAGTCAGGCTCGGCTTCCAGGTAATCGCCGGTTACAGCATACGCGCGGGCACGACTGCCGCCGCAGACCTGCCGATACTCGCAGGCACCGCAGATGCCCTTGTAACCGTCGGGATTCTGGAGGGCCATGAAGACGGGATGGGACTGGTACGTTTCGACGACGGAGACCTCAGGAAAACGCCCGCAGACGACCGGAAGAAAGCCCGCCGGGAAGATCTCGCCGTTGTGGCTGACGAACATCACGCCCCGCCCGTCGGTGACGCCGAGGGGAGCTCGGTGGACGCGACGGCCGCGACCACCTTCGGCCGATCTGGGGCCCGCCAACGGATGCCCGCCGTGCTGGAGCACCCAGCGGCGGTAGTGGGGGGCTTCCGTGGTCTTCACGCCGTATGGCTGGGTTTGGGCATAGTGCCAAAGCTTTTCGAAAGCAATCTCGTACTCGCGCGGAGAAATTCGGATTTCCTCGACGCCCCTGCCGACAGGTACAAGGAAAAAAACCGACCACATGGCGATGCCTCGATCGGCCAGCAATTCGCCGATGGTATCGATCTGGTGGAAGTTCCGCCGGGTAATCGATGTGTTAACCTGGACGGGAAGCTCCAGGGCCTGGGCGTCAGCGAGCATTCCCAGTGTCCGCTCAAAACTCCCTTCCCAGCCGCGAAAAGCGTCGTGAGTTGCGGCATCCGAGCCGTCAAGACTGATCCCCAGAGCACTCACGCCGGCCTGTTTGATTCGGTCAAAGGCCTCCCGCGTGGCCAGGGGTGTGGCGGAAGGGGTCAAGGCAACCTGGAGGTTCCGGCTGCGGGCATGGCCGATCAGTTCCAGCAGGTCTCTCCGTTTGAGCGGATCGCCACCCGTCAGAACGAGGTTCGGCTTCCGGGGAAACGAGGCGACCTGGTCGATGAGGGCGAGCGACAATTCGGTAACCAACTCGTCGGGAGCCGGTTCTTCCTGGGCCGAGGCACGGCAGTGCTTGCAGACGAGATCACAGGCTTGGGTGACCTCGTAATAGAACATCAGTGGGTTACGTCCGAAGTCGGCAGTGGTGTAGGGAAAGTGATGCATGAGCGGCCTGTATGAGTGAAGCGACTTCTTCAGTCTACCAGAGCGATGGCGTGGCGAGTAGCGGCAGACGGATGGTCTCGGGAATCCCGCAGGGCCCTGCGCACAAAAAGCCTGCCCGGCTTCACCCGGTCGTCTCTTGCCGAGATAGACTTCATGGAACGATCCATCCAGCAGCCAAGAATTTTCGCTTCTACGGGCGGAAAGCCCGGCTCAATGGCCTTCCCCATTCACGAACCCGGCTGCGGCTGCTGACTGCGTGCCGTGCAGAACTGCTGCAGGGGGGCAAAGTATCGCTGCACGCTGGTCAAAAACGGGCTCTTCAGAAGCAGAACGGGGGTCGAGCGGATCTCGTCGTTGAGCCAGCGGCCTCCGCTGATGTGGCACCCGCCGCGGACACGCCCCTTGATCAGTTCGACGGCAACCTGCCTGTCACCCTCCCAGAGCAGAATCGGCGTGTCGCCGAGTGTGAACGTCACCAGCCGATCGCCCACCCCCACCAGCCACGTGCCCGTGCGATCGATGGCGGCCAGTTCGCTCTGCTCCACCTCGACGGGCTGGACGTCGCCGTAGACAAATCGAAGCGGCTCGCCGGCCTGAACCAGATCCAGTACCGCACGGGCAACCTCAGGGGGCAACCGTCGATTTGGCGTGTCTTTGGGAAGCAGACTCGCGAGCTTGCCAACGTAGCGCCCGTCCAGCATTCGCTTGACGGTACGGGGATCACCGCCGAGGCGCACGACGGTCGACACAACAATTTCGTCGGCCACGGCGTAGCGCGGCGTCACACTCACTGCCAGATCGACCAGATCCTTGACGAAGGCACGAAGCACCGGTTCCGCCGGAACAATCGCCGGAGTCTGAAAGAAGAAGGGAGGGTCGTCCTGCAGGCTCTGCCAGAGGTCGCTCAGTTCCTGCTGCGGCATGGTCAGAACGAGCGAGGAGTGTTCGAGCAGTGGGCGCATCGCTTCCTGCTCGACCTGTTTGATTTCCAGCAGATAACCGGCCAGGGAGCGAATGAGGTCTCGACGCTGCTGGTTTGCGGATCCGGCGGTTTTGGATTCTGCCCGGGTGAGGACCATATCGAGGCGATCCTCCAGGCCGGCTCGCCAGCGCTGGACCATCTTGGGACTCGCAGCGGTAACGTACGATTCAAGAAACGCCTCGAGCCGCTCGGCGATTTCCCGCCGTTGTGTCGGCAACAGGTCTGCCGCCTGAGCTCGGTTGAGGCCCGGTCGTTTTCCCTCCACGATGCAGCGGAAGAAGAAGATGCGGTCGTATTCGTTTCGAAACCGCAGGGCACCCACGAGGCTCAAGGCCCGTCGGAGCGATTTCTCCGAACCGGGGAAATACTGGACAAGTTCGGTCAGTTCGGCGGCAAAGCACCAGTTGGGATCGCGGTAGCGGAGGTTGCGATCATAGATGGCGGCCACCTCGTAGCCGATGACACGGACAATATCGTGAAGAAAGTTGAGGGCCCAGCGGTTGGCAATGTTTGTGGCCAGTGCGGTCGCGCCCCGTGTACTGAGGGAACTGACAAACCACCATGCCCCCATGGTCAGCGGATTGGATCCCATGGCCAGCCAGGTTCCGTAATAGGCACTGCGGAACCAAGGCATGTAGGGGCGAGCCGATTGATAAAGGCCATAAACCTTGATAGCGCGCCGGATATAAGTGTAAACGTCGACCACGTCGTACGTATGGATGTCCAGCGGCAGTTTGTCGAGTTCGACCAGAAATTTGACACAGCAGCGGCCCGCCGCTCGCAACACTCGTTCGCTGCTCACGCCCGTCAGAAGTTGCCGAGGATCGTTGCCGTAGAGGCCGGCGATGTCGCCCACGAGATTGTAGACATCGTCGCGTACGAGGGTGAACTGAAAGGTTCCTTCGGGCGAGTATTCGTTTTTCCGAATTCGCTCGTAGAGCAGTTGTGTTTTCTGTTCCAGGAGCTTGTCGAGAGTGCGGTCGCGCAGGAGCGCCTGCGGGTTCGCGGGGGACAACTCGGCAAGGTTCAGAGGTGGGGGAAACTCGAACCACTGCTGATAGGCGGCGAGGCGGTCGGCCAGTTCCCGTTCGCGCCGTTCGACCTGCCGCAGACGCTCTTCAAACATTGCCGCCAGTTCACCAGGTAGGGTGGGAAGGTCCGTACTCTCCCCCGTCGGATCGCCGGGGCGAAGCCGGCGGAGGAGGAGCCTCCGCATCCAACTGCGGGACCCCCAAGTTGCCTGGCGGAACGTATAGAATCCACCCAGAATCGCCACGAGCGCACCGAGATAGAATAGCCACTGCCAGCCTCCCAATCGGCCGCCCAGGAGAAACGCCGCGGCCGCGACCAGAACTGCTGCCGCGATCGAGAGGCTGGCGGACAGAAGAAGAGCAGAAGACTGTCTCAAGTGGGGCTCCTCCGATCCAGGGATCCAGCGCGCCGGGCAGGCAGGGGTTTGCCAGCCACCGATCCATCGTGCAAAGCCCTTGCTGGTCCTTGTTCTTCTAACGCAAGTATCGTACCGCGTGACGACAGAATATCGCAATGTGAGCCGCGCTGACTGCAACGCGCGGAGCCCGTGGGTTGGCCGCTCTCGACCCGACGGCTTCACTTTGCCTTCGAGATACCGTACAGCTCATGTTTTAAATGGTGAACAGGATCGACGTCCAAAGGTGGGCCCCCTGAATGCGTCGTTTCCGCTTGCGCAGTGGTCCATGAGATCACGCGACTTCATTCATTGCGGTGACAGAGCCTTTTCCAGAACGAAATCAAGAACCTGTCGAGCGTCTTCGGGCTTCGACGTGTGTCCCACATCTTCGCGGTAGATCAAGAGGACTGGGCGTCCGAGCTTCTCGAGGATCTTGGCCAACCGCATGCTGCTCTCCGGCGGCACGCTCTTGTCCTGTCCGGAGGCCGTGATTCCCACCGGCATGCTGAAACGCTCGGGCCAGTATTCTGCGCTGCGGCGTTTGTACTCCTCGGGAAGCTGCTGTTTGGTACCGCCGTAGGAGGCGATAATGGCGTCCTGGAAGTTTTCGTATTCCAGGTGGTTTGCCGTGCCGTTCATGGCAACCACCCCCGCGATCAACTCCGGGTGGATTGCGGTGAAGGTGAGGGCCGACGATGCGCCCATCGATCCACCGCAAATAAAGACCTTGTCGATCAGATACTGCTTCTTCACGTCGGCAATGATCTGGCAGACATCCGCCTCGGCCGCCGGCCCCATCCAGGAGGTCTTGGCGCGGTAGTCCGGCAGGATGAGAATCATGCCTCGTTCGGCTGCCACATCCCGGGCCGCCACGCCCGTCGGAGTTTTGCAGTCGGCAAACTGCCAGCGGTCCGAGCCGTGCCCGTGAAGTGCAATCAGTAGATGGTGCTTCGCCTTCGTGTCGAAGTCCTTCGGAAGGAGACACACATAGCGCTGCGTACTCCCATCGCAGGCCGCAGTGAAGGCGATATCCTCCGTAACGAACCGGTCGTCGGCCGTAGAGAGGACCGGCACGAGCGCCAGGATCAGAATGGATGACAGAGCCGCATAGGGTCGCATGGTTTTTCTTCCTTGGCCAAGACCTGATTCATGGATAACCGCTGTCGCGGGGATTGCCGGATGCCTGGTTGGAGTACAACCGTCAACCGGCGAGTATAGAGATCTGTCGGCAAGCTGTCTATCGGCGAATCTGGAACTCGCCCGCCAGAGGCCGCGCGTCGAATTGCAGCACGTCACCCTCGGGCGTGGTTTGCCGCACGAGCGCCAGTTCCTCACCACTTGGGTCCGTGACCACAACCTCATCCGCCGACCACGACTCGGACAATCTAAGCTGGAGCGTGAGCGGCTGGTCGAAGAGTTGGCTGTCCGTGGAACAGGCAAGTTTGAGAGCGGCCTGGCTGGCCGTCTTTCCCTCCAGGTTCAGAGTCGCCCCAGTCCGCTCGGCCTGGTACTTGTAGATATCGGCCATGTCCGCAATCCAGAGCTCGGATTGGTGCTGCTTGACGAGATCCAAGGCGGCGCGGAAATTGGCTTCCCTCGACGCCAGACCATCGCCGATGGAATGGAAGTGGATCCTGCACCAGCCGCCCCGCTCGATGTGCCGCCCGAGGTGTTCGCGGAAGGCGGCCACGCGATTGCCGTAGGTATCATCCATGCCGAGAGAACCCGAAACATCGAACAGGTGATACTTGTCGAGATAGTAAACCAGGGGCCGGGTAGTCGTCCACCACGTGCCGCCGCCGAGGTTCAGGGGCAGCAGCTTGCTCCGTTTGGGAAACAGCCTCCAAATGGCTTCCGAAGCCTCGCCAATCTCGTGTTCCATATCTACATCATTGTCAGCCCCTCGATGATGAGCCGTGTGGTTGGCCAACTCCTGGTCGCCTTCCTGTGCGACGGCCTGCCACTCAGCAATCTGGTCCTGAAAGTCCGAACGCTGCCGGCTTCCCGGAGGAAAAGCCCCCGGATTGACCATGAAGGTCCCGCGAAAACCGTACTCTCGCAAGGTAGGGATTGCCACCGCGAGATGCGTCGGGTGAGAATCATCAAAGCGGATGCTGAGCGCCGCCCGTCGGCCGCAGTACCATTTGCAGACGGTGGCACGAAGGCCGGTGAGGCAATCGGCGGCCTGGCGGTCCTTCTCAGGGACACCGCCAACGTGTGCGTCTGGTGGCTCGACTGCCTGAACGGTGTAGGTCACCGACTCCGCGGGGACCGTCAGAAACAGCCTCTGTCACTCGATCCCCCCGCGCCGCACGGGTATGGCTCGGCCGGCCGAATCACGGACCTCCACATTTTGAAAAGGCCACGCCTCGCGGCCCGATTGGTTCAGCTCGATGCGGAATGTCAGCGGCCCGCGTTCCGTGTGGGGCATGACGTCGATTTCGACCCTGAATTTCTGTGGCGAGCGAATCGAAAACGTTGCGGGGCCCCTGTAATCGACAAGTTCAATACTGGCGCCAGGCAATTCGACCGGCGCAGCGGCCTGGAGCGTCGGCGTCAGGAAACACGCGGTAAAGATGCAGAGGATGACGGTGCAGAAAGGATGGATCTCGCGGTGACGGTGGCAATGATACATGACTTGGCACCTTGCTTCAAATGGAACGGTCGTGCCGCAACAAGGGCTCTCTCCTGCCAGAATCACCTGTTCATACCGGCCGTCATTGTAGGGCCTGCACTTTCCATTCACCACAGCGGTGGCCGGAAAACCCGAATTTCCCGCCAAAGAGTTGACTTCTCAGCGCAGCGTCGTCAGACTGTCGGCTGACGGGCGGAATACCTGGGGGACGGTGCTTCCAGTGCGGCTTGAACCGAACCTCCTTTGCCCGTTCGCGACGATGTGGCCTCCATCAACAAACCCCTACTCAGCTCTGTGATCGCCATGGCCAACTTTCCCCATCTCCCTTACCACGGGTGCAATTGCTGCTCGGTATCGCGACGTTGTTTCGTCGCTTCCTCGATCGCGGCCTTTGCGGCTACCTCTTTCTTCGCTGTAGGGGCGGAAGAAGGTTCTTCCGAAGCCCCGCTCGACGAACCGATCAACATGGGCTCGTTGCGCCCCACCCCTAAGGTGCGAATCCGCGAGGTTATCGTACGACAGCCGCCCCCCTACTGGCTCGGCTGGCCGGGAACTTCCTACGATCTCGAGGGCCACCGCAAGGAGTACGAAGCGGCCTTCCAGGCAATGGCCAAGAGCGCGAAGGTAGACCTGGAGATGGACCCGGCGCCGATCGAGAAGCAGGAAAACGTCGCCCCCTGGGCCGCGAAGGCCAAGGCCGATCAGGTTGACGCCGTGCTCGTCCACTTGCAGGAAATCCACTGCTGGCCCTGGCTCGCGCCGATCATCGAGGCCGGGATTCCGCTCATCGTCTGGGCACCCATCGGTACGGCCTTCACGCAGCATGTGTTGCGGATCTCCCGATTGCCCAAGGTCCACGTGATTTCTTCCCTGAATACCACCGCGGTTGAGCAGGCCTTCCGGATGGTCCGAGCCAAACGGCAATTTGAGGAAACGCGGCTGCTCGTCGTCCGGGGCGCCGAACGCAAGGAGGCCGTTCTGGAACGGCTCGGCACAAAAGTGCGTTACATCCCGCGCGACACATTCTCGCAACTGTTCGAACGCATGCCGCTCACAGATGAAGCCCGCGAGATCGCCAAGTCTGCGGCGGCCAACGCTGAGAAAGTCATCGAGCCCACGGAGCAGGATCTGCATAACGCCGCCAGGGCATTTCTGACCGCCAAGCGGCTTTGCCGCGACGAGAAGTCCAACGCTCTGACGTCGGACTGCCTGGGGATGGTTTCCTCGCGAGTCATGCCGACCCCGCCCTGCATGGCCGCATCCATGTTCCAGGATGGAGGCGTCACTTTCGGTTGCGAGGCCGACGTGTTCGGGGCTATGTCGCTGATGCTCTCCAGCTACCTGTTTGACAAGCCAGGGTTCATGAACGATCCCGTTCCCGAGACGGTCGAGAACCTGCTTCTGGCTGCCCACTGTGTCTGCGGCACACGGATCGACGGTTTCGACAAACCTGCGGAACGCCATCGATTGCGTTCGCACTCGGAGTCCGCCCTCGGTGTGGCCCTGCAGGTTCTTTGGAAAGAAGATCGGCCGGTGACGCTGGTCAAGTTCAGCAACCCCAACGAGTTGATCCTCGATACCGGCGTGGTCGTTGGCAACCAGGAAACGCCCCCCGCCGGTGGTTGCCGCACCGATGTGAAGATCAAGATGGACCGTATGGAAGATGCCCGTGACGTAATGGGCTTCCACCAGGTGGTGTTTGCAGGCAATCATCGCCGCGACGTGGAGAACTTCTGCCAGATGTGGGGTATCAAGGTCGTCAATTCGCCGGAGAAAGCTCCGCGGGAGGAGAGGGTATGACTCGCCTTCGCACTTTCCTGTCGATTGCGGTGGTCGTGCTTTTACCGGCTGCCGGCGCCTCCGGCGACGTGGAAATTCGCTCGCCGGGCTCTCCACCTTCAAAGGTCACCGGTGACGGGACCCTCGTGGAACCGTGGGGGGCCGTACGTCTCCAGATCGTCAAGCCTGTAAACGCCCAGATCGTGGACCATCGTGCCGAAGAGGCCCCCATGCCCCTGGCGATTACCTGTGCCGAAGCGGGGCCGGTTACGCTGACCGTATCGGCCTACCGGGCTCCCGTGTGGCCCTCGGGTGTCGACGTGCTCGAAGCCGTCGCAGTCAACTCCCGTGACGAAGCGGCGAAGGTCGAACTGGAACTGGTGGTTCCCGAAGCGATGCAGATTGGCGAGTCAACCGGTGCGATCGAGAAGCAGCCTTCCCTGGTGCTGCCCGGCAATCTTATCCCCATCCGCCAGGAGCGGGAGTGGGGCTGTATCGAAGCCGTATCGGCGTTGCCCGGTTGGGCCAAGCCCAGTGTGGCTTGTGACCCGGCCTTTCGGAACATCTCGGCCGGCATGGGGGGCGTGCCCATCCGCTACCGCTTCGCCGTGGAGCCGGGCTCCAAACGAACGGTCTTGCTGGGGTTCTGTGAGAGTCATCACCCGAGTGCCGGGCTGCGCCCGCTACTGACCCAGGTCGAGGGAACCGAAGTACGCGCCGTCGATCCGGTTGCCGCCTGGGGCCGCCATGTACCCGGCGTGGAACGGTTTGACGCGGCCGATTCCAACGGCGACGGCCGCCTGGACCTGGCCGTTGCGCCCCATCCCCAGGCCTCGGACCGAAACACGATCCTCAACGTGATTTGGGTTTTCGACCCGACGATCCAAATCGATGAGAAGAAACTGATTGCCGGCGAACTCAACGATCAGGCCCAACGCTACGTCGACGTTGGGGGTGATAACGACCAGCTGTTTTACATGCCTGGAAACGTGCGATTCGCCCTGGATCTTGGACCCAAGGAGCAAACGGAGTTCTTCTTCCTCGTTCGCAGCCCCGATTGCCAGCAGCTCCCCGACCAGTCACTCGGGCTCTGGAGCCGCGAAAGTCTGCGGAAGGCCGCCGCCGACGTCTGGAAGGACCGTTGGCCAGAGCCGGCAGCCCCTGCCGAGAACAAGTAGGGACGCTCCAACTAAGGAGATAGACACCATGCAATGGTCGTCGATTGCCGTATGCTCACACGACCGAACCTGGAACCGGTCCCCTTGGTTGGCTGGAATAGCGTGGTAATTCACGGTCGAAAGACACGAAATACGGGCTACCGTTGCACGTCACAGCGGCGTCCATGATCTCGTCCTACTGCGAGAGACCGATTCGCGGTGAATCCTTTGTGGCAGACGAGTTATTAGCTTATTCTCGCCTTTGTGCGATTTCCTGCCTCTCGCGCCGTCACGATTCTATCTCCGAGACATTATCCCACACAAGCCCGATCTTCCTCGCCGCATATCCGGCCTCCCGCAGATAGTCGCCGTAGACCATCATCCAGTGCGAATCGCGGGTCTCCGCGATGAGCCGCCTCCAATCGCCCAGGATTTCCACGTCCTGCTGGCTTCGGCAGATGGCGAAGTCAGGGTTGTCGCGGACGATGCCTTTGATGCCGACCCAGCGGCCGGTGGCATACTCGGGACTGATGGCGCAGACCGGCTGGCCAAGTGGCATGTCGATCTTCGGGGCAGCCCCGAATTCCGACTCATAGTGGGTCATGATCCGCACCGGCTCGTAACTCCGCCCATCCATACGCCGCGGGGCCGTGCAGTGGGCGCAGGTAACTAGGCCCTTGTGGGGGAAGGTCGAGTTGTGCATGAAGACCGGCTTGCCGGCAATGTGGCGGAGGAGCATCCCCACGGGCACGATCACGAAGTCGGACTCGCAGAAGGCAATGTACCCCTCGTCGTTCAACCAGCTCAACGGCATGCAGGCGGTCGTATCCGACATTTCGATGATCGTTCCCATGCACGAGTTGATCGTGATCGCCGAGGCGCCGTATTCCTGGAGCCAATGTCTGAAGATCGTGTAAAGCGAGAATGCGTCGTGGACGAACTTCTTCTCCGTTTCGAGCTTCGTGTTCGGCATAGCCAGGTAGCGGTCGGTCCACGCGGCACATTTCTGCTGAAGGTTCCCGTCCTCGCGGACCGCCTTCAAATGGGCCGAAAGATCGTCGTAGGCGATGTTGACGATCTCCAGGTGGTATCGCCCACGTGCAACGTCGGGGGCGGTATCGTCGTACTTGCCCTGCGGGCCGCCGAGGGCCAGGATTCGCTGGCCAACAAAGTTCTTGAGTCCCTGGAGGGCCCGCAACCGCCAGAGCACCTCCTCGTAGTCATCGACCACCACGTCGTCAAGCGTTACGGGGCCGTGGTTGTCGGCACTGTTCTCCTTCCAGAGTTCCGGTGACGGGACCTTGAAAAACCGTGTCCCCAGACACTCGTAGCCATAATATGTGGGGCCGACACGGTGACGGACGAAGACCACCGTGTCTCGCTTTGGATCCGCGGCACAGCAGGGCTGAAACAGACGGGCGTTGGAGGCGGCGTAGAGCAGCACCGCATCAAAATCGCCTCGTTGAACAGCCGCGGCTTCCTCTTCTGTAGAAACCTTGATCGCCGGCAGAATCTCCAGGGGAAAATCCGCCTGGGCCTGCAGGGCTTTGAGCTCCCCGGCGATACGCTCCATTTCTTCCGTGGCGGCCGTTTCGTTGACCACCTCACCCCACGATCGCCACGAGGCCTTCGCCCGCGGGGCCTGGTTGGCGTGGGCTAGAATCGGCTGTACCCTGAGCGGCCGTCCTGGAACGAGGAGCGGCTTGTCCGGGTTCCAGGGGTCAACGTCGGCCAAGGCGGCTCGTACGGTCGATGTGACTCCCAGAAGGCTGGCGGTAACTCCCGCCGTGGCGAGCACGTTGAATTGTCGGCGATTCATGCAGTGGTCGCACATGGGTAGATGCTCCTTGTAAACAGCCCCGGGGGGTCCGGCTTGTATGTCACTGTCAAGCCCCATTGTAGTGTGCTGCCGGACCGGCAAACAGGGTCGCTCTTCGACCGCGCCGTTTCCCCTAGCCCATCAGATTTGGGCACCTCCGCCGAACTCAGAGTTCTCTGCCGAGTTCCACCGCGATGGCCGGTGCGGCCGGGGCATCACGCTGCCCATCCTGTTCAAATACCCACATTCCCGGTCTCCCGTTGCCGAAGCCGTGCTTGGCGAGATGGCCAGGAAGCCATTGACCTCTCCTTCGCTGCTGCCTGCACAAACGCGTCTCGCCGGAGACGCAAGTTCCGGCTCCGCCCCTCAATGGACATGGCTCAAAGCCCATAGCTCGCTTGCACCGGGAGCCCACCGCGAGTAGGCTGAAATGGAACCGGCGGCGTCTGACGCCTGGCAAGCAAGACTCAGTACCTGTAATCGATTCTCAGGAGATTCCTCATGCGCCTATCTCGTCGAAACATATTGGCCGGAGCGGCCGGCACGCTGGCTGCGGCAGCGACAGGCGTTGCCCAGATCGGCTCGGCTCAGGAAAGAAAAGTACGGCGGCAACGGGCGAGCGCAGAGGGGCCTGCTGTCGTCAACGACCGAATCCATCAATCCGTTTGTGAATGGTGTTTCACCGGGGCATGCTCCTCCAAGCCGATGTCTCTCGAACAGCTCTGCAAGCTCTGCAACGAGTTGGGCGTCAAGTCCGTCGAACTGGTCGACCCGCCCGGCTGGCCGACCCTCAAGAAGCACAACCTCATCTGCGGCCTGGCCAACAGCCACGGGTTCGTCGATGGCTTCAACGATCCGGCTAACTGGGAGATGTGCATCGACAAGACCAAGAAAGCCATCGACGACTGCGCCGCCGCCGGTTTCCCGAACGTGATTTGCTTCCCCGGTTTCCGGCACGGGATCCCGGATGACGTCGGCCTCGAGAATACGATCAAAGGGCTCAAGAAGGTCGTTGGCTACGCGGAGCAGAAAAAGATCAATCTGATCCTCGAGGTGCTCAACAGCCGCGTCGACGAGGAAATGAAAGGGCACCCGGACTACATGGGGGATTCGGTCGAGTGGTGTGTCGAGGTCTGCAAGCAGATCGCCTCGGAACGCATGAAGATCCTCTTCGATGTCTACCACGTGCAAATCATGCAGGGCGACATCATCCGCCGAATCAAGGCTAATGCCGAGTACATCGGCCATTACCACACGGCCGGCAACCCCGGACGCAACGAACTGGACGACAACCAGGAAATCAACTACCCGCCGATCATGCGCACGATCGTGGAGACGGGCTACCAAGGCCTGGTCGCACAGGAGTTCATTCCCACACGAGATCCCGCCACGACCTTGCGTGAAGCCGTCTCCCTGTGCGACGTGTGAGCAACATTGCGTCATGGCCGGCGCGCTGGCAACTGTCTGGGCGAAGTCTGGCGGCCGAGAATCGAGCGAACGGAACGTACCGAACACACAAATGTGCGTCGAAACGTCCCACCCCACGCCAACCTGGTGTGGGGATCGCCACACCCGGTGGTCTACACAACCACCGGTTTGTTAGCTGGTTCCTGAGACACGCTGTCCCGCCGCGACAAACGGTGGGGATGGAAACCATGCTCGACTCCCGGTTCGCCAGATATTCACCCCGAATCCCGATCAGGAGCCGGGCTTCGTTGGCTTTTCTGACTCACAAGGGTTCAACGGCGACGAATCGACGATCCAGATGTCCGGCGTTCACGCGCCGGCACAAGACCCGCTCGCCATCCTAATGAACCCCAAAGGCCGACGGAGGTGTCGGCGCAGGCCGTCACTCGGGCAGCCTCGCCTTGACCAGCCGGAACTCTCGGCCGTCGCCCGGACGAACGAGATAGGGAAGCGGACCATCGAAATGCAGGTCCATCTTGGAGAGAAACCACGTTTTGCCCTGATCGTTGTTGCCCTGAAAGAACAGGTAGCCGCGGCCGTCGTCGTCCACGAAAACCCCCGGGTGCCCCGATTCGGAGCTGTTCCATTCGCCGGGCCCCCCGCACGGCAGCAGCGGTTCATCCGACATTCGCTTCCAGTGAACACCATCGCGGCTTGCCGCAACGCCGATCTGCTGTGGCTTGTTGTTGTAGGCACCGGCGTAGAACATGTACAGGCGGCCGTCGTGCTGGCAAACCGTGGCGGCCTCGATGCACTCCTGCTCCCACGGCAGTTCCGGCTTGAGAATCGGCGCATCGACCAGTTGGGTCCAGGCCTCACGTCCGAAATCGCTCTTCAGATCTGCCGCGGCAACACCGACCATCTGAATCTTCATCTCCGGATCGCGCGTGGCGAAATAGAGCAGGAGCTGTCCGTTGTAAGAGAAGGCTTCGGCATCGATGGCACGGCCGACCGTCCAGTCACCCGTTGGCCGGAAAATGGGGTTGCTCCTGTCTCGCTCAAAGTGAACGCCGTCGTTCGAAACGGCGTGGCAGATAGCATCCTGGGGACCGTTCCCGTAGGTCTGGTAGAACAGGTGCACCTTCCCGTCCAGCACGATGGCTTCCGGAGCGGCAAGCCCTTTGGATTCCGGACTACCCGGCTCGCCCCCCACGATTTCTCCCGCCTTTTCCCAATGGACAAGGTCAATGCTGCGGGCAATCCCAGCCGACCAGCCGGTCCCCGTGGAATTATCCGCGTGGGGCGGCAGGGAGAAATACATCCAATAACGGCCGTCAAAACGAACTACCGCGGGATCTTTCGCGCAAGGCCGGCCAAGCCGCGAAGTGTCGGAAAACATCATCTCCGGTCGGACTGGTTCCGAGCCCGTCAGAAGAGCGGTTCCCGCCAGCAACAGAGCCGCCCCCCCAAACAACCAGCGGTACATTGTCCGTTCCTTCATCTTTGCGCAGTTTGCCACCGTCGTGGCGATTTGTGTGTTTTGTTCCGATCGGGTCGATTATGGCGGGAAAGACAGGCCCGTACAAGCAATCTGCCAAGGGTAGATCGGAGTGCGGGATGCTCTGGCTAAGACGGCAACGTCTGCAAATACCAGGATTGTGATCGCCAGCGCGGCGGCCCCTCCGGTGCGACGACTCGGAACCAACATATAATAGAGAAATGCGCGTGATGGACACGCCTGCCTGTGGTCGGCGGCAGTCAGGCTGCATTCCACGCATCCAACTGGGTCGACACAGAGCGTTTGGGAACGCATTCCGGTTTCGGGACAACCGCTGAATCCGATTTCGATAGCCCCGTAATCCTTGGCAAGTATTCGCAGCTCATGGCAGACCAGAATTTTGACGTCCGCAGAATCTCCGGGGGATTGACTGGGCGAATCGAGTCGATGGCTCCTGTCACCCAGCGGGGCCGGCTGATCCGCTGGGCGCAGTTCTTACCGAAGATTGCCTCCTTCGAACCGACTTACCAGAAACTCACCGATCATGAACTGAAGAAGCAGAGCCTCTCTCTCCGCTACCGGGCTCGCAGCGGTGAGCCACTTGCGAAGCTATTGCCCGAAGCCTACGCCTTGGTCCGCGAGGCCGGTCGCCGAACGATGAACATGCGGCATTTCGACGTGCAGTTGCTCGGCGGAATCGCCATGTTCAACCAGTCGATCGTCGAGATGCAGACAGGGGAAGGCAAAACTCTGACGGCTACGCTTCCCATGTATCTCTTCGCTCTGGCCGGTAAGGGCTGCAGTCTGGCAACCGTCAATGATTACCTAGCCAAGCGCGACGCGGACTGGATGGCGCCCATCTATCGCGCATTGGGACTCTCCGTGGGCGTAATTCAGACCCAGCAACCGCAACCAGATCGCCGCAAGGCCTATGCCTGCGATGTGACGTACGGCACGGCAAAGGAATTCGGATTCGACTTTCTCCGCGACCGCTTGTTGCTGCGTAGGATCCAGGAAGGGCAGAAGGACCTGATCGGCGGTATGCTCTCCGACCGCCATGAGGGAAACAACGAGGAACCTGTCCAACGCGAAGCCTACTTTGCACTGGTCGACGAAGCCGACAGTATCCTCATCGATGAGGCCCGCACGCCGCTGATCATCAGCGCGCTCCCTACGGAAGAGCAGGAACTCGAGGTGGAATGCTACCGCTGGGCTGCAGACGTCGTGAAGGAGTTCATCGAGGACGAGGATTTCGATTACGATTACGACAAGAAGTCGGCCGAGTTGACCCGCGAGGGGCGGAAGAAAGCTCGGCTCCTGCCGAAGCCGGAAGAAATGGACAAGGTGGGCATGTTCCACATCTATCAATTCGTGGAACGGGCGATCAAGGTGGAACGGGAATTCCACTTCGATCGGCAGTATGTCGTGGTCGATGGCGAGATTGTGATCGTCGACGAGTTCACGGGGCGTATGTCGGAAGGCCGCAAATGGCGCGACGGAATTCACCAGGCCGTCGAGGCCAAACAGGGGGTCGAGGTCACCGTGGCCACAGGGCAGGCAGCCCGAGTCACCGTCCAGGACTTCTTCCTCCGGTTCAACCACTTGGCCGGAATGACCGGCACGGCGGCGTCCTCGGCCCGGGAAATGCGCAAGATCTATCGTTGCCACGTGGTTCCCGTGCCCACCAACCGCCCGGTGATTCGCAAACCGTTGCCTGCCCGCGTGTTCGGTCACGAGCAGCGGAAATGGCAGGCCATCGTCGATGAAATCTGCGAGGTCCACGCCACCGGGCGGCCCCTGCTGATCGGCACCCGATCGATTGACAAGTCGGAGATCATCTCAAGAATGCTGAGCGAGCGGGAAATCCAACACAAAGTGCTCAACGCGCACCACGTAGAGATAGAGGCTGACATCGTGGCTGACGCCGGACAACTGGGCAAGGTCACGGTCTCCACCAACATGGCAGGCCGCGGCACCGACATCAAACTGGGTGAAGGCGTCAAGGAACTGGGCGGACTCCATGTGATCTGCACGGAAATGCACGACTCCGCGCGAATCGACAGGCAACTCATCGGACGTTGCGGGCGTCAGGGCGATCCGGGTACCTATCGGCAATACGTGGCACTCGACGACGAGTTGCTGCTCGCGGGCCTTGGCCCCAAGAAAGGGCACCGGCTTGAAGACATCGGCAAGGACCAGGAGGCCGGATTCGACTCATATGAACGCCTGTTCAAAAAGGCCCAACGGAACGTCGAACGGAAGCACTTCCGCGACCGTAAGGCACTCATGTACTTCGAGAAGCAGCGGAAGAAAATGCAGCGGCAAATGGGCCAGGATCCCTATCTCGATACGCCCGGCTGACCGCCACACTCTCAAGGACCAGGGGCGGCCCGTGGAATCACCCTCTTCGCTCTCCTCTGGGAACTTCCGCTTTCTCGGATACCTTCCAGGTTTTCGAAAGCTCCGCCTGACCGAACCGCGTTAGTGCGTCGCTTGGCTGATCGCCTTCAGTTCGGGTAACTCCACTTCCTTCCTGTATTTCGAGGCTCCCAGTACGATCGCTTGCCCTTCTTCAAGACCTTCGCAAATCACTACGAACTTTCCGTTCGCGTCTCCCGTCTTCACCTCATGAGCCTGGAATCCGTGGCGATCGCGAGTAAGGCAGTAATTCCTCGGGCCGTGCTTGAGAATTGCCTGAAAAGGAACCAGGAGCCGTTCCGCCTGCTCGTCAATCTCGATGGCAACCTGTGCCGTCAGGCCCGGCCGCAGATCTACGGATGCAGCTTCAGCGCTGGCACGATCGATCGAGACCGTGGTTTCATAGCTCTTGATCTCGGGCCCCCAAAACTGCATCGGCGAAGGAAACTCATCGACAAGCTGTACCGCGCCGGTCAGCTCGGTGTCGGGGAAGGCCTCGAAGCGGATGTGGACTTTCTGCCCCCGGCGCACCTGGGCCACCTTGATCTCGGGAATGAGCACCTTGACGTGCATGTCCACGGAGTTGGGCAGGAGGATCAAGACACGATCGCGCCAGACGAAGGCGCCCGGTTCGATCAGATGGCTGTGCCCGTTGTGATGGATATTCCCATGGACCACTTGGCCCGCCGAGGGGGCGGTAATCCGGCACTTGCCGATCTGGTCCTTGATGTTATTGAGCTCCTTGACGCTCAGGTCGTAGACGTGGAGGCGCCAGCGGACACTCGCTTCGGCCACCGCCAGATTGCTCTCGAGGTCATTCAGGCGTTTCTTGCTCCTGAAATTCTCCAGCACCTCACGCTTCTTCTGCGCGGTTTCACACTCGATCTGGGCCCGCTGCATCGCGTACTCATCCGCCTCCAGCGCAATCTGCGTGATGAAGCCCTGGCGATACATATCCTCTGAGAAATCGAACGTCTGCGTGGCCTGGCGAAGATTTTCCTCTGCCCGATCCAGCGCGTCGTCCAACTGTTTCTGACTCTGCGGAAGAAGCCCGTGGACGTATTCGTCAAGATTATACTTACACGTCTGCAGCCACGACTCCATCTGGATCAAGGCGGCTTCGTATTGGTTGCAGAGAATGGTCTGCCGGATCAGAAGCTGCTCCAGGGGGCTTGAATCGAGCTGAATCAGAAAATCGCCCGGTTCAACATGCGTGCCTTCCGGAACCACTTCCAGGATGTTGGTCGAGTAGAAGCCACGGGCTTCAACGTCGCACTTCACCTCCACGTTCGACGCACACTCGATCGTACCTTTCTGTATGATCCGGTGAACGAACGTGCCTCGAATCGGAGTGCAGGTCAACGGGCCGCCGGTCTCGACACCGCCAAACCAGTTCTCGAGCCCGAGCCAACTCACGAACGGGAGCAGCATCACGGCGGCCACCGCCAGCAGGATCTGGGAACTGGAGCCGCAACGGCGATTTGTGCGTCCAATACGAGCCATCTTGCAGTACCAGACACCAATGCAACGAGGTTATTGCTTGTGGTAGGGGGTACTGGAAAGGATGGTTGGGAGCCGTCCAGACTCTCGATCAACCAACCTCCTCACAGTACCGTATCAGGGCTGGCAGGATTGGGGAGCAACCGATCTCTAACGCGTCTTTCTGAAACTCAGCGTTTCACGCGACTCAAGTCCAAAATCGGAGAACTCTTCTGGAGATGGATCTCAAAAGGTATGCTGGGCTTATCATACCCGCCGAGCGAGGGTTTGCCAAACGATTCTCCATCAATTGGAGACAATTTCTTTGGCCATCGTCACCAATTGTGGCCATGTGCTGCCACGCGATTCTGAGATGGGGCGCGTAAGGCAAATGAATGCTTTGACTTGGTTTCGCTACAGACCAGAGCTCCCCCAATTCGAGGGCTTGGGGGGCACCGCAATCCCGCAGCCCACGAGACGTGCCCTGTTGGGCCCTGCTGGCGAAACATATGTTTTGGGGCAGCTCCAGGCAGTCTGGGATATCGACAGAGATGTGAAAAACTGTTCCACGGAGATCGAACCTCGCTTGCATCGCTGGACATGGGAAGTGGCACCAGGGTAACATCGAAGCCACGTGGTGCTCCGTGCATGAATGGGAAGGAGAGTCCGGTGCGGATGAATTTTTTGACAGTCGCGGCCGCCGTAACCTTTTTCGTGCTGTCGGCCGGGTGCGGGCAGCAGCCGAACAGCGGGCCGGCCGAGTCGGGCGTGAAAGATGACGGAAAGGTGCGGATCGCGGTGATCCCCAAAGCCACAACGTTCACCTTCTGGAAAGCGGTCCACGCCGGAGCAGCGGCTGCCGCGAAGGAGGCGGGCGCCGAGATCATCTGGCAGGGACCATCGAACGAAGGCGATCGGCGCGGCCAGATCGACGTTGTCCAGAACTTCGTGAGCCGCCAGGTAGATGCCATTGTACTGGCACCTCTGGACGCGTCGGCATTGGTCCGCCCTGTGGAACAGGCAGTCAGCCGAGGGATTCCCGTCGTTGTGATCGACTCGGCCCTCGACTCGGACGCTCACAGCAGCTTCGTGGCGACGGACAACACCGAAGGGGGACGAATGGCAGCCCGTCGCCTGGCTGAGGTGATGGGAGGAAAAGGCAACGTGATTCTTCTGCGCTATCAGGAGGGGTCGGCAAGCAACGACCAGCGCGAAGATGGTTTCCTGGCCGAGTTGGACGAAAAGTATCCGGACATCCAGGTGCTATCCTCCAACCAGTACGCGGGCACGACAAAAGACTCGGCCATGAAGGTTTCGCAGAATCTGTTGAACAAATACGGCCAGCAGGTTACCGGTATCTTCTGCCCTAATGAACCGGTTGCCTTTGGGATGCTCCGGGCCCTGGAAACGTCGAAGCTGGCAGGAAAAATCAAGTTCGTGGCCTTCGATGCCGGCGACAGTCTCATTCAGGCCATGCGCGATGGTTCGATCCACGGGCTGATCGCCCAGGATCCGTACGGGATGGGGTACGAGGGGGTCCAAGCGGCCCTGGCAGTCACGGCCGGCAAGACGGTCGAGAAGAGGATTCCCACGCGAGTTGTGTCGATCACACCCGAGAATCTCGATTCCGAAGAGATCCAGACGCTGATCCAACCGGAAGTGGCAGCTTCGAACGAATAGACCCGCTGGACTGTTCGTTTCTAACTGAACGGTCTTGCGGGTTCCCGGCAAAAAGTGGTTGTCGCCTTCTTTCTCCCGGGAAGGGGGCAGCCGGCAGATGGCCGAATGTGGTCAGAGAGCGAAATTGTGAATCCATTGCCTATATGGGGCCGGTTGAAAGGTGCGATGTCGGCGTTGGAACCCTTCGCAGGCTTGGCCTTCGTGTACTTGATTTTCCTGGCTGCCGCCCCCGAGACGTTCCATTCGCTTTACAACACCAAGACGATCTTCTGCCACGCGGTGACGATCGGTGTTGGCGCCGTGGGAATGACCGTCGTGATCATCGCCGGCGGGATTGACCTGAGCGTAGGATCGATGATCGCCTTGGGCACCGTAATCACCGCCCTCGTGCTCAAGCACGGTGCGGCTGGGGCCGAACCGGGACTCCTGTTGCCGCTGGTGGCGGGATTGACAGCCGTCGCGATGTGCGCGTTCTGTGGTTTCATGAGCGGGACAATCATCTCCTGGTTCCGCATCGTTCCTTTCATTGTCACCCTGGGGATGATGCAGATCGTTCGTGGCATCGCCAAGGGATTGGCCGACGAGTCGACCGTCGATCCCGGTCCCTCGTGGTTGGATGGCGCGATGAACATTGAGCCGTCTCCCGGTACGTGGTATTCGATCGCGCCCGGCGTGTGGCTGCTCCTCGGTTTGACGCTCCTGATGGCAGGTATTCTGCGTTACACGGCCTTTGGACGCCACGTGTTTGCCGTAGGGTCGAACGAGGCGACGGCCCGGCTATGCGGTATCCGTGTGGGACTGATGCGAATCTGGATCTATACGCTCGGCGGGGCCCTGGCCGGTATGGCCAGCGTCATGCAGTTTGCCGAATTGACACTCGGCGATCCAACGGCGGCCACGGGCATGGAACTGGACATCATCGCGGCCGTCGTCATCGGTGGCGGCTCGCTTAGCGGCGGTGAGGGAAGTGTCTTTGGATCGCTGATCGGGGCCCTGATCATCGCAGTGCTCCGCAACGGCTGCAACTTGATCGGCATTCCGAACTATGTCCAAGGCGTCGTGATCGGACTGATCATCATTGCCGCCGTGGGGCTGGACCGATTGCGGCACCGCGGCATATGATTCCAGCACCACCCCAAGGGAACCGCAATGAGACACCGGGCTTCATTCCTCGCCTGTCTGGCCTTGGCACTCTGCACTCACCTCGCGGTCCAGTCCGCAGAGCCTGACCATCGCTGTTCACTCTGGGTCGATCCGTACCGAGGCGAACCGCTGGACCACGACGAGATCCTTGAGGATCTTGCCGGCGTGCGAGTGGTCTACGTCGGTGAGGCACACTCGCTGGAGCGTCACCATGAATTGCAGGCAACGCTTCTCCGCGATCTGGCGGCACGAGAGCCGCTTGCTCTCGGGCTGGAGCAACTGGAGCGTTTCCAGCAGCCTCATGTAGATCGCTATAATCGCGGTGAGATCGATTTTGACGAACTGGCCCGGCTGACCAACTGGGAGAATCGCTGGAGCGGCTACGAGCAGTACCGATGTATCGTCCAGGCCGCGCGGGACCAAAACGTCCCCGTCCTCGCGCTCAACGCCCGTGCGGAAACGATTCGGCAGGTCTTTCGTAGCGGCGGCGTTGAAGGGCTGGACGCGAAAACCCGTGCCGAACTTCCCGAAGAAATGCTGCTCACGGATCCACCGTACGAGCATCTCCTCAACCTGCAGTTGATGGTCCACATGGCCGTTGATGAAGAGCGTTTGCAGCCGATGCGGGAAGCCCAGATCTGCCGCGACGAAACGATGGCCGCCACACTGGCGGAATATCTCCTTTCCGAGGAAGGGAAAGGACGCTCGGCCGTAATTGTTTGCGGCACGGGGCACGTGGCTTACGGGCACGGCATCCCATCGCGCCTGGGGCGACGTCTACCCGACGCGACTGATCGGATTGTCGTGCTGTCCCAGAGCGGCGACGTGGAGATCTCCGAGACAGAGAGGGCCGCCACGCGGGACTTACATATCACCCACGGGCAACTTCGCAAAGCGGAGCGGCCGATTGGAGACTACTTGTATGTAACGGCCAGAAGGTGATGTCGGGTTAACGACGGGGCCCTCCGATTCGTTACACATCGGTCGCGCGCCAGACGAGCGAGGACCGAATACGCCTCGTCGTCACCGAGAGCAGCGATGACGCCAGGGGGGTAGGATCAGATCTTTATCTCCGGAACAACGAAGGGCTCGCGGTACTTGCGCGACAGCATGGCGGTAGCTTCCGTGTCGCCGGGGAAGGTCTCCTGAACCGGGTCGAAGTTGATCGTGCGGCCGAGCCGGTAGGCGATGTTGCCCAGATGGCAGAGGGCCGAGGAGAGATGACCGTCTTCGATCTCCACGCCCAGGTCTTCTGCCTTGCGGCTGCGCACGCCGGCGATAAACCGCTCGTACTCATTGGAGCCTTCTTCGCGGCCGGGCCCCGCCTCGCGATTCTTGCCGAGGAACGTCCTGTAGCCGAAGTAGTAAACCTGGAGGTAGCCTTCCGAACCGTAGAACGTGACACCGACCGCATTGGACGAGGGGCTGGTACCAAACCCTTCCTGGTTGGTTATCCAGTGGCGGGTCTCAAAGACGAGCATCTTCTTCTGCTCGGGATACTCGAAGGCGCAGATCAGGGTGTTGGGCGTTTCCTGATCGTCGTCGAACATGTAGTGCCCACCGGCGGCGTGAATCCGCGAGGGCGAGCCCACACCGAGCCCCCAACGAGCCATGTCCATTTCGTGGACTCCCTGGTTGCCCATGTCGCCGTTGCCGTAATCCCAGCTCCAGTGCCAGTTGTAGTGAAAACGGTTTTTGCTGAAGGGGCGCTGCGGAGCGGGGCCGAGCCACAGGTCGTAATTCACGCCGGCGGGGACCGGTTCGTCTGGAGTATGGTCGATCGTGGGGCGCCATTTGAAGCAGATACCGCGGGCCATGTACACCTCGCCGATGACCCCCTCTTGGACCTTTTGGATCCCTTCACGGATCGCGGGGGAACTGCGCCCCTGGGTCCCGTGCTGGCACATGCGCTGGTACTTCCGGGCCGCATTGACCAGTTGCCGCCCTTCCCAGATGTTATGGGAGCAGGGCTTCTCGACATACGTATCCTTACCCGCCTGCATCGCCGTGATGCCGATCAGTGTGTGCGAGTGGTTCGGAGTGGCCACACTCACCACGTCGATCTCCTGATCCTCGACGAGTTTGCGATAGTCGGTGAATCGCTTGATCTTGCGGCCGGTCTTGTTCTCGAGTTGGTCGGCCCGCGTGTTGAGCACCGACTCATCGACGTCGCACAAGGCCGTCACCGCGCAGCCATCGACACTCTCCAGGCCATTCATGTGATGGTTGCCTTTGCCATTGAGTCCCACGCAAGCTGCCCGGATCTCGTCGTTGGCAGCGGCTGCCGCCCGTGCGGACTGAATTCCAGGCAACGCCCCAACCAGTCCGACTGCAGCCCCGGCGACTGCCGATTGGTGAAGGAACGCACGTCGATGAAGCCTGTTTGTCATGGCAGGAGACCTCGATTCGGGGAAGTAGCGGAACTGGCCAGGTCGGCTGAAGGGATCTCGGTTCACTATAAGGCAGCCGCAAACCCGAAGGCAAGTGCCACGGGGCGGCAGGGCCGCCAGCCAACGCGAGCTACCGCTCGGCTCGAGTGGCTTGCTCCCGGCAAGTCGCGGATCTCTGTGAAAAACTTCACGATCTTTGAGGTTAGTAGTACAGGGGTAGGGAGATTCTCGGCCCCAGACAACACGGCTGCAACATCGTAACCTGCAACTGGAACGTCGGTTGCGTTGCCTACCGGCCCGACGCTCCTTCCCATTGCACTTTCGTGGGGCCATCGGATAGACTTGACCGCGCGGGGATGACTGCGGTGGTTGTTCTTCGAGTCCCACGTTTTGTGAGGGCTTCCTGTTTCGTTCCTTTACTGAGGAGGTGGGTCATGCGACGTTCTCTCATGCTGGTTTTTCTGTTGTTGGCCTCGGGGCAGCCGAGCCCAGGGCAAGATACGGTGAACGAACTGAAGAAGGCCGTTCAGCAGACGGCAGCAGCCGCGGCCCGAACTGTTGCGGAACAACTGCCGGCGCCTGCGCCCGGTCCGGGCGTGGAATTGGAGGTCTTGATTGGCTGTGTCGTGTTCGACGAGCAAGGGGAACTCCGTGTGGACAAGGAAGGTGCTGAGCCCGAGGTGAATCGAGCGGGAACACTTGGGGCAAGCCTTGCCGCCAAACTCAACTCAGAGAAAGGCACGCTTCCCGCCGGGTTCTCGGCCGGAGCGGCTGGAGCTAATCTTCTTCTGAAACAGTTGGGCGGAGGAGGCAAACTTCGGTCCCTGGAACATTTTCGATTGAGGCTCAGCACGGATGGTGTCGAAGCTCATCTGCAGAACGGCAGTCGCGAGCCGCGGGTTACCGGCACCATGATGCAGGGTGGCAATGTTTCCAACACGGTCCAATTCGAAAACTTGGGCGTGTTGGCCGGCGGTTCGGCCCAGATCACGAAGACAGGGAAGATTGCAGTCAGCGTGCAGATTGAGCAGTCTTCCTTGGGACCGGAGGAGGAAGGCGCACCGGTATCCGTCAGGGATGGGCTGACCGTGCGCACGCCCCGGATCACCACGATGACCCTCAGGACGCAAGCTACGGTCACGGACGGTGAATCGACCCTGCTGGGCAGCCTGGTCCGGTCGTGGGGCGACAAGGTCACCGAGACGTTTGTGGTTCTCACAGCGACGACCGTGAAACCGTGATGGTCTGTCGTATCACTCCACGATCACCGGCAGCGCCAGAAGGCCTTCGGATTCGGGAACGAAGTAAGGCAGCGAGATCCCTTCAAGGGCGCTCCGGAAAGACTGCTCGAAGTCAATTCGAGACTCATCCTGATGGGCGGCCTCGTCGAACCTGTTCACCGGGAATCCTCGCACAGTTTCCCGCCAGACGGGGTCAGAGCTACCGGAAACGAGCAGTTCCAGGATCAGGTTGCCCGGCTCGACTTCGGCGATCTTTTTTTTCAACGTTCCGCTTAATTATTGGTTTTCTTGCTCTGGCGTCCATCCGGGATA
>CAYSCH010000044.1:0-8508 GCA_964429355.1 uncultured Planctomycetaceae bacterium
TCCTGAAGAAACTCACCGTTGTCAATGCCCAATGCACCTACCATCGCTTCTGGGATCGGTGGCCTTGATCGACCGCGAAGACGTGGTGGGACTCGACACTCGGACGCATCTAGTTTTCTCGATCTGCGTTATTCCTGATTCCCCTCGGCCGACCTTCGCTGCCAACGGTCTGCAGCAAACTGAGCCGTCTGGCCTGGAAATTCGGAAATTCAGACACAATGCCAATTATGGCTGTTTGAGTAGACCTGGTCTCCGCCCGAGTTGCCGCACGTTCTTGAACCTGGGTGGCGCCTGACGGCGCTGTTCGCTCAGTGATCCCCTCCCAGCCTGGCCCTCCATCGCCTCTGACCCAACAACTGACAGTCGACTATTTTCCTTTCCCCCAATTTTCTTTTCTCCCCCCTTTGCCTCCAGACCCCTTGCCCCGCAGCGGTCGGTTTCGTCCGCCGACCAATGCCCTCTGCGAGTCTCATCGATGCCCACGAGGCGCTTCCGATCGGAACAATCCTTCTCCCCTCGGATTCCCGCCTCCTCCTCTTCCGTCCTTCTTCAACCTCCTCCGCGCCTCTGCGCGAGCCCTCCCAAACTCGTCGCATCGCTCAGAGCAAATCCCACATCCCATGAAGCAACCGGCGGCTGCCCTTGGATCTGCCCCCTCCGTGTTCTCTGTGCCTCTGCGGTTACCTTCTCCTTTTCAGAACCCGTCACGGAATAAGCCGTTCTGCCCAATGACCAAGTACGGCGCCCAAAAAGCGGCAGTTGACGCTCATTTTACTCGAGCTCCAGAGACCATACTCGGCTCTCGACGGAACTCCCTCCGCGAGATTCCTCCGAATCCTTCGCGCTCTTTGTGTCCTCCGCGGTGATCCCTTCCCCTCACCCATCCCCGCCCGGCGGAACCCCAAGTTCGCCCGGCAGACGCCCCCTCGCCTCCCGTATTTTCGCAGAGCCTCTCACCCGTTGACAACTTATAAACACCATCCCCCCACCAGTTCTACGAACTCCGCCCTTCATCGTGTATAATCCTCCCTCGCTGGCCCCCCAGAAAACAAATGCAACGACCAGAAAGAGTACTGTACAAATGTCCTAGGATCGAGTAGACTGATCCTCGACGTCTGGGTATCCCAAGAGCCCGACCCCGCGGCATCCCGCCGCTCCGTCCCGTATCCCAAGGGCCCGCCGCCGGAACACCACCTCCCGCGACGGGCCCTTTTTTCGTCCCCTGACTCCCGTCCCCTGACCCCCGTCTCCAGCTCCCTGCTCCGTGCTCCCCGCTCCCTGTTCTCAAAAAGGAATCATCCCATGACCGCCCGTGACCCTTCCAGCCCCACATCCCCAACCCATGCCCAGTCCGTCCCGTTCCACAACCCAGCCAAGAAGCCGCCAGTCGCTCCAACGATCCTTCCTCCTCCTCACCCGCAACGATGTTGCGCTCAAGTGTCCCAATGTTTCCAAGATTCCGTTCGCAACTCCGCTTACAATTCCCCTCTGACCTGCTGACCCCCCGTCCCCTGACCTCTGTCCCCCGGCTTCCAACAACTGGCCACTGACAAATGACAAATGACCCCTGACTACTGACCCCATCCCCCGTCCCCTGCCCCCTTAACCTCTGGCCTCGAACCTCGGTCCAGGACCCAAAGACAGACTCACCCTGCGCCGCGGCACCAGCCGATCTTTGACATCTTAGATTTTCATGACGTCCGCCTGCTCACATCGTGAACGCGGCCCCGTCGTGCCCGCAGACGGTCACTGGACGCTCGAGCTTGTACGCCTCCAATCGAGTCTCTATCTGAAAACAGGCAAAGGCCGTCCTCGCAAACGCTTCACGCCCCGGTTGTGTGACCATCAGACAACTGATCAAAGGTTGCACGCCAGTCTCTCCATCCTCGCCTTCCGGCCGGCACCCCGCAGCTTCCGGCCGCGGAATCGCCTCCCGCTATGTGAACAGCCGCAAAACACCCCAAGCGTATCATAACACGGCCGGGTCTTCCATCGTCAACCGCCCCCCCTCCCTGCTGACGACGATCTGGCCGATCTGGCGGCGCAAGGACGAAGGCCCCGCTTTCCATGACACGCTCAACAAGGCCGATCTGTTCCTGACGGCGCTCGGTTACCTGCCTCCGCGCTGAAAAAGACTGCTCCGGAAGTTGTCAAGGGAAGATCCTCGTTCACCGATGAGCGCCCAATGATTCGTAGAGTCAAACCTCGGCCTGCGTTCCTTGAAACGTTCCTCTCTCTGCCGGCTTTCAGCCCGCAATTTCAATAGGGCCGCCGGTCGCCGCAGGGGATCGTCCCAAGCTCGTTTGCCTCCCCGCAGGACTCAGGCCGGGCGAGCCGGCGAGCCGACGCATGTGCCGCCTGCCATTCCACGCTCTGCCGCCGAAGGTTATACTTGCCGCACGGAATGTCCTTTCCTCCGACCGAGCAGAGAGAGTCCCCATGGACGCCCCGTCGTCCGCGGCCGTCTTGATTGAGGCACGCGATCTTGTCCGCCATTACCGCGTTGGGCCGGCCACCGTTCGCGCGCTGGATGGCGTGGATTTGCAGGTCGCCCACGGAGAGTTGCTGGCCATTCTCGGCGTCAGCGGATCGGGCAAATCGACCCTCCTTCATCTTCTGGGCGGACTGGATACGCCCACCTCCGGCTCGGTTGCCGTCGATGGCCGCGACCTGGGCCGCCTCAGCTCGAAGCAACGGGCGGTCTATCGTCGCAGTTCTGTCGGTTTCATCTTCCAATCCTTCTACCTCGTTCCCGGACTCAGCGCCCAGCAGAATGTGGCGATTGCCCTGACCTTTCAGGGCGTTTTTGGACGCCGCCGCCGGGAACTGGCCCGCGAGGCCATCGCCCGGGTTGGACTGGAGCAACGGGCCCACCATCGGCCCAACCAGCTCAGCGGCGGAGAGCAACAACGCGTGGCCCTCGCCCGGGCAATCGTTCATCGCCCCCCGCTGCTCCTGGCCGACGAACCCACCGGAAACCTCGATCGGGCCAACGCCGAAAACGTCATGCGCCTCATCCAGGAGATCCACGCCGAGAGGGGCACGACGGTCGTGATCGTCACCCACAATGAGGATATGGCCCGCCAGGCCACCGATCGAATCATCCGCCTGACCGACGGGCGCATCACCTCCGACGAAGGAACCCGACGATGAGAGCCTGGTGGATCATGCTGCTGGCACTCGGTGGGCTTCGCCGAAGGCCGATGCGAGTTGTCCTCACGGTCCTGGGCGTGACGATCGCTGCTGGGTCTCTCTATTCGATGGTCGGATTCGCCCTGGGAATCCAGCATCAGGCCGAAGCCCCTTTCGAGAAGCTCGACCTGCTGAAGAATATCGAGATCTCCACCACGTCCGGCGGCGACCACGGCGATCCCGACGACCCGGACGATCCGGCCAACAACGCCGCAGAGCCGGAAGAAGAACAGGAGGACGACGAGAAAGACAGGCTCGTTCTTGACGACGCCCTTCTGGCCAGGATCGAGGAAATGCCCGGAGTCGCGGTGGCCTATCCGCAGTTCCGCATCGGCAACGTCGAGATCCGTCACGGCGACAAGAAGCAGCGATGCATGGCCATCGGCGCGCCGCGCGAAGTTGGGCTCGTCGGTTCCGGGGGCGAGCTCCTCGTGGCCGGTCGCTTCTTCGACCTCGATAGTCGGGCCCCTCAGGTACTGATCTCGGAGCCAATGGTCCAGACTCTCGGCCTGGCCGGCGCCGAGGCGGCCGTCGGCCAGTCGGTGACCCTGGAAGCCTCGGGACTGGCCCGCCGCGAAGACGAAGCCTTCGAGTACCGCACGCAAGAGCTCGCGGCCACGATTGTCGGCGTCTACCAGCCGCCGCAACCGGCCATTGGCCCCTTCGTCCGGACCGTCGTTCTCCCTGTGGACATAATGAAGGACATTCCCGGGGCGGCCTTTGGGATGTGAGGCCCGGGACATGGCGGCTCGGGCGGTCCGCCTCGCGGGTACTCGCGGGCAGTGGTGCGAGTCGAGCATCCCAGCGACCTGGTGCGGGTGGAGAACGGGCTCAAGGAAATGGGGCTCCGGACCCAGACCGCGGTGGGACAACTCACCGAGCTGCGAACGTTCTTTGTCTTCCTCGACGTCCTCCTGGCGGCCGTTGGTACCGTGGCTCTGGTCGTGGCCGCCTTGGGCATCATCAACACGCTGCTGATGGCGATTCTCGAGCGCTACCAGGAAATCGGCACCTGCAAGGCCGTCGGAGCCTCCGACGGCGACATCGTCGTCCTGTTCCTCACGGAGGCCATATTGCTCGGACTGCTCGGCGGACTGGGCGGCCTGGCCCTGGGCCGTCTCGTCTCCTGGATCCTCGAAATCGGGATCAACATCTACGCCCGCAGCCAGGGTGTGGAAGCAGTGCTGATCGTTTTCAACTTCCCTCACTGGCTTTCCCTGGCCACGGTCGCCTTTGCCACCTTCGTTGCGGTCCTGGCGGGAGTCTGGCCCGCCCTCCGCGCCGCCCGCATCGACCCGATTCGGGCCCTCCGCGGAGAATAGCCGCGACACTCCGCCGCAATCAGCCCCCGGTTCCCGCAACCGATGGCCCCGTGGATCTGCATTCGTCTGGGACCTCTGCTATCCGCATTTCGTTTCGTGTTTCGAGCTTTGCACATGACGGGCAACGATTCCCTTGTGCCTTGTTCTGGGGCTCAAAACGGTCCAAACTCTTGCGGCGCGTCTTGCCCACCGCCACAATAGGGTCGTTTCCCGCCTTTGCTCACCATTTTCCCGTCCAGCCATCCCCGCGGAGGTCGAGTCATGAACCGTCCATCAAAACAGGTACCAGCACCAGGCCATCACCGCATTACCCGCCGCAAGTTCACCCAACTGGCCGCCGCGGGAGCATCGGCTTTGCTGGCCGCACCGGGGATCCTTCGGGCGCAGAATCTCAACAACAAAATGAACATTGCCGTCATTGCCGTCGGCGGACGGGGAGGGGGCAATCTGGGCAGCGTCAGCTCGGAGAACATCGTCGCCCTCTGCGATGTCAATCAAGGGGCCGTCGACGCGGCGGCGGGGAAATTTCCCGAGGCGAAGAAGTTCAACGATTTCCGCAAGGTCTTCGATCGGCCCCAGGATTTCGACGCGGTTGTCGTCAGCACCTGCGAGCACACCCACGCGATGGCGACCATGCTCGCGCTGAAGAACAAGAAGCACGTCTACTGCGAGAAGCCCCTCACGCACGACGTCTATGAAGCTCGCCAGATCCGCCTGGCCGCCGAGGAGGCCGGCACAACCACGCAGATGGGCATCCAGATCCATGCCGGCGAGAACTATCGCCGCGTGGTGGAACTGATCCAGTCCGGCGCCATCGGGGCCGTCAGTGAAGCCCACGTCTGGGTCGGCCGCGCCTGGGGCCTGCAGAGCCAGGAAGCCGCCGAGAAGAACCACGACATCGTCTACGTGACCGAGCGTCCCACCGACTCCAAGCCGGTACCTGCCGGTCTCGACTGGGATCTCTGGATCGGCCCCGCCCCCATGCGTCCCTTTCACGACGTCTACTATCCAGGCCCCAAGTGGTATCGTTGGTGGGATTTCGGCAATGGCACCATGAGCGACCTGGGCAGCCACTGGAACGATCTTGCCTTCTGGGCCCTGAAACTGGAGTATCCGCTGACGATCGAAGCGGGCGGCCCGCCGGCTCATCCGGAGATCGCGCCGGCCTCCATGTGGGCCAAGTACGAGTACGGTTCTCGCGGCGATCTGCCGCCGGTGACAATGACCTGGTACCAGGGCGAGGAAAAACCCCAGATCTGGAAAGACGGCGGCATTCCCCAGTGGGACAGCGGCGCCCTGTTTATCGGCGAGAAGGGCATGCTGCTTTCCGATTACGGCAAGCACGTTCTCCTGCCTGAGGAGAAGTTCGCTGGTTTCAAGGCCCCGGAACCTTTCCTGCCGCGGGTTGCCTCCCATCACCAGGAATGGATCGATGCCTGCAAGGCCGGCCAGCAGACCAGCGCCAATTTCCATTACTCGGGACTCCTGACCGAGGCCAACCACCTGGGCAACGTCGCCTACCGTGTTGGCAAGAAGCTCGAGTGGGATCCGGTGAAGCTTGCCGCCACGAACGTGCCTGAAGCGGCGGCGCTCCTCCACTGCCCCTATCGCGAGGGTTGGATCCTGGGTGGGTGATACCCAACCCAATCGCGTGGCTCTGCCCGGTGTCCTTTGAGTCGACATCCCCAATGGCCTGAACGGGCGGGCGTGTGAAAGGCGCCGATCCGAGTCGCCTCGCCCGCCGGTGCCAAGTTACCGTTTGCTTGTGGACCTGTTCCGCGACACGGCGCCGCTCCACTTAGGTCAGCCTCGGCCTGCAGTCGCGCGGGCCGGGGCTTGAACCCGTTTCCTGCCACGGGACCCGGTTCTGATTGGGATCGCCGCAAGCAACCGGATTCTACAACGCGCGCAACCTGCGACAATGCCTTGACTTGTGGCATCAGTCCGAAAAATTGCGGGAAAGCGTGTCCACGGAACGGCCCGTTTCGCGGTATTCAATTGGTGCCCCCAGAGTGCGCCAAGTTGACCGTTTGCGGACGGGATTGTTTGCCCGGGGCGTGAGCGAGGATCCAGGATCCCATTTGGGAGAAAGTCATGTTGCACCACCGCCCCCGCCGCGGTTTCACGCTTGTCGAACTGCTTGTTGTGATCGCGATCATCGGAATACTCATCGCCCTGTTGCTTCCGGCCGTCCAGGCGGCTCGCGAGGCTGCCCGGCGAATGCAATGCGCCAACAACCTGAAACAGCTTGGATTGGCCATGCACAACTACCATTCGACGCTGAACTGCTTCCCTCCTGGATTCATGGTGCGAGGCCATCTGGGAAATACGACACCGGGCGGGTGGGCATGGGGCGTGTTCTTGATGCCCTACATTGAGCAGAGCTCGCTGCGTGACAGCCTGAGCACCACAAAGTACACACTGGAACAGGTGATCAACGATCCGGTGCTGTTGCCCATGCTGCAGACAGACTTGAGCGTATTCCGTTGTCCGTCGTCGCCGATCGGACCGCTCAGGACTCACCAGGGGGCTCCGAATCCGAAAGTCGCATCGGCTAACTACACCTGTTGTCGCGGGTTCTTCAGTTTCACGGGCACAACGCACCTGACCAAACAGAACAACGGCGTGTTCTACGGCGAGAGTGCCACAAGGATCCAGGATGTGACCGATGGGACGAGCAACACCTTCGCATTCGGTGAGCGGACTGCTTTCGGCGCCAACCTGCAGAATGACGGTTCGTGGCCCTCTTGGTGCGGCCCCGGGGGGAGCGGCGCCATGAATACCGTGAGTTCGGCCGTGTCCGACAATGTGAACTCGACCGGCAATGGCGCATTCAGCAGCGAGCATCCCGGCGGGGCGATGTTCTGCTTCGTGGACGGTTCTGTCCGTTTCATCGGAGAGACCATCCGTTCCAGCAAGGCGGGACTGCAGACCGGCAACACGGGCGATCCTGGGCTGTTCTTGCAGGCGGCGGCGCAGGGCACGGTGGGCACCTACCAATTACTCGGAGCCAGGAACGATGGCCAGCCAACTGGTGAGGGAAACCTATGACACGTAGCCTTGTTCTCCTGATCGGGACGCTTTTCTGCCAGGTTTCCGCGTTGCCATTGGCGGCCCAGGAAGCAACGACTCCCGGCGGCCTCAAGACTGAGGAATCGCTGCCAGACCGATATCCCTACGTTGTGGAGGACGTGCTGAGACATGCCAAGCCGGAGAAAGGCTTCTGGCTGGACCTGGGGGCTGGAAAGGGACAGGTGGCGATTCCGTTGATCGAGGCCACCGGAAACCCGGTCGTGATGCTCGATCCCAATGGCGAAGCCTTGGCCAAGGGCCTGCAATCGGCCAGGGCAAGAGGTCTGGGAGACCGGCTGCTGGCCGTCGTGGGCGTAGCAGAGCACCTCCCCTTTCCTGACGATTCGGTGGATCTGGTCGTCAGTCGCGGTTCGATCGTCTTCTGGGAAGACCAGGCCGCGGGACTCCGAGAGGTCTACCGCGTATTGCGGCCGGGGGGGAAGGCATATATCGGGGGTGGCGCGGGGAGCGGGTATCCGAAGCCGGCCGCTGCGAAGCTGATCCAGGAGCGGAAAGACAAGATGCGAGGCGACGAGGCCGAGAAATGGAACCGGTTCGTCGAGCTTCGTCGCCCGGAGCAGATGCGGGGGTGGGCTGAGAAAGCGCAACTGCCGAAATTCGAGGTGATGGGCAAGGGCGCAATTTCAGACGAGGACTCGCGGGTCGGACAAGGCGTGTGGCTCCTGGTCGAGAAGGAACGCAAAGTGGACCGGGGAACGGAGCAGAACTCTAGGACTGACTGAGAACTTCGCCCCTGGTGGAGATAACCACGTCGTGCAGCGGGATTGATTTTCCGGAGGCCTGAATGGCGGCCTGGGCAATGCGCAACAGTCCGGTGCAGCAGGGCACCTCCATGTGGATCACGGAGAGGTTATTGACGTCGGACATTGTGAGCATGGCCGTCAGCTTGGCAAGATGAGCT
>CAYSCH010000044.1:8518-22395 GCA_964429355.1 uncultured Planctomycetaceae bacterium
TGGGCGGTCAGCAGCAGGTCGGCCCCCTGGAGGAAGGGAGCGGACGGGGGGATCAAGGAGAGTTGCACCGGCCAGTGGCTCAGTTGGGAGGAACGTGCGCCAGAGTCGCCGCGAGCGGCTGCGGGCGATAAGGCGGGGCGAGCCGGGGTGGAGGAAAGGACATTCAGACCCAAGGAGCGTACGGCGGCCCCAGGGCAGCCGCCGGCTGGGTGGTCGCAGATGGACGCGGGTTTCTCCGCGGCCAGGTGGGCTTCGACGGCCGACTCGTCGAACTGGCCCGCTTCGCGCTCGATGATCTGAATGGCGCCCTGGGGGCAATGGCCAAGGCAGGCGCCCAGCCCGTCGCAGTAGACGTCGGAAACAAGTCGGGCCTTGCCGTCGATGATACGGATGGCACCCTCGGCACACGACGGCACGCACTGGCCGCAACCATCGCACTTCTGTTGATCGATATGGACGATTTTTCGAAGGGGCATCTTGGTGGCACCTCTCGGCCGGCATGGGTGAACGAATCTCGGTGACCTGGGATCCTGGGATGTCTCAGGCTTCTCTCCTGAATCGTACGGTGCGACTAGCCCACGGGGGTTGATCTGGATCAAGAGGTCCGCAGAATTCCCGGGATAGGCGACCACAGGAGACTGACGTCCCTGGGGCAAGGAGGCGGGACCGGCGAAAGAATCTGCCGGTCAGCCGGTAGAATGTATCGAGGCCTGTCGCACTGAACAGGCTGGGGTGGTGGAGCGAACTTGACGTGGGCCGAAGGCGGACCGTTCACGAACTCAGCGATGTTCCATCCAGACGGCATCGGGTTCGTCGTTGATCACACGATCCTCGATAAACCGGCAGATGAAGGCGGGGAGATTGAAGCGCGGGAACGTGAGAAGCTTGTCGGCCTGGAGTTCCGTGGGAAAGGGAGGAACGAGCAGGACTTTGCGTTCCGCCAGGGCTTCCGGCTGAGGACGAGTGAGAACGAACTTGGCTTCGATGCGTTCCACGTCGCGGAGTCTCTTCGAGTCGTCACCGCCAACGAGGAGCATGACCGAGAGCCGGTCGCGGACGGGGGAAGGGCCGCGCACGTTGAGAACATCGTCGGTGTTGATCCCGGTGTACGACCACTTGGGCGAGACCAGCACCAATGCCTTGACGTCCTGTCCCTGTTTGATTCCGGCATGTTCATAGTTGGGGACCGCCCAGTCGTAGGCCGCCCAGACGATGGCAACGGCAGCGCCCATTTCGGAACCGACGATCACGAGTTTGTTGAGGTTCAACTCTTCGTCGTTATTCTTTTTGACGAGGAAGCCGCGAAGGGCGGCCATGTCGTGGACGGCGATGTTGCCGAAATCCAGGCTGCGGAACTTGGCGGCATCAAGTTTTTCTTCCCGGGGTGCGCCGCGTCCCATGACAATCTGGCTGGTGCTGGCGCCGTGGCCGCGAAGATCGGGTACGAGGACGGCGCAGCCTTTCTTCTGCAGTTCAGGAGCAAGGACCGCGAACTCCTTGCGGCTCGACTTCCAGTTATGGAGGAGGAGTACGGGAACCGAATCCTTGTTCTTCGTGCCGGGGTAGAATGTGGCGGAAAGGGAGACACCGTCGCGGGTTTGAAGCTGGGACCCGCTGATTTCCTGGGGCGGCGGGATCTTCTCGCCACCGCTCGCCGGAGCCGGTTTCCTGGGAGGCGTGGTGACGGGCTGCGCCGGTTTGGGCTGAACGGGCTGAGCCGGGTTGGGCTGAGTGCCCGCTTGAGCCGGGGCTGTCTGGGGCCGAGCACCAGGCTGGGATGCCGGAGCCTTTGCCGCAGGCCTGCCGGCCGGCTGCTGGTTCTGGGCCTGGGGACCGGGTGCCGCCAGCGAGATCTGACCGACGGCGAGGATCGCGACCGAGAGGAGGAGAACTTGGTTTCTTGTCGACATGGCCGATGTGCTACTGATCCAAAGCATGGTTGATTTGCCTCCACCGTCGATCGCGTTGCGAATCCATCCCGGTCGGTTGTTGCTCCTTCGGGCGTTCCCGCAGCACGGGACCGCGCGCGACGCCCGTCAAACTGGCCAGCCCACGGGCTCCCCGCGGCACAGAATGCGAGAAGCGGTCCTATAGATAGATCCTATAACGAGTTAGAACTCGCGTCAACGAAAACGCCGATTTACCCGGGTTTCGCGGGCGTTTACTTCTGGAAGGCAGCGGCGTCGGCGGCAAAATTGGCGCGGGGATCGTGTGAGTAGAAGTGCCGGCCGATCTCGTCGGCCAGGTTGGCCAGGAATTCGCGGAGGAACGCCGAATCCTGCATCTGGAAGGTCTCCTTGGCCGAATTGGGCGGATAGACAGACTGAGGCAATTGCCTGTTGACCAGCAGGTTGCCACTTTCACAGTCGTAGAGTTTGATCGTGACGTTTGCTTTGCCTCGATAGAGTGTCTGGCTCTCGTAGATACTGAACTGTTCCAGGTCAAGCCCGAGGACCAGATCGGCGTCGAGGGCTCGTCCGACTTCGACATAGTCGTCCCAGGTGTTGTTGTCCATCCATTCGTCGACCTTGCGCTGGTCGATGATCTTGATCTTGGGCACGTTGGCACCGAGCAGGGTCGACACTTGGAGGGAGAGATCCTTGGGAGCGTTGGGAAAATTGAAGTTGGAGAAGTCGAGGGAACGGCATACGACCGCGACCTTCTTGCCTTCCATATGATCGAATTCGGCAGAGACGTTGGGGCCCTTGATGAGCCACATGGCCGTAGCCAGCGTGGCCTGGCATCCGGTGGCTGCGAGGATGGCCAACAGGAGCGTGACCGCCAAACAGGAGCGGACGTGCCGAAACCGGGATCGATCTTCCATGATCTTCCTCGTCACGAGTGGTCTTGGTGCGATTTCACAACCTGCGGCACTGCCGGCATTTTCTGCCCGGGAAACTTCCGTCGTGATTTTGAAACCGCTTGTCAGTATTCAAAAATCATCTCTGTCGTTGGACATGCTTCCGGCCCACGGCGTGCAGGATACGAGTCCTTCCAGCAATAAGGCCGTCGACTTGGAAACGTTCCTTCGCAGTCACTTGGCCAGGAGCAGAATCCGCACTGTCCAATCGACCAACGTGACGGCGGCAACGGCCATCGCGCCCCAAGCCAAGCCATTTGTGTCGGGAAACCATCTGGGCCGGCGGCCCAACCAGGCAATTGCCGTCAGTCCGGCGACCGAACCGATCGCGAGGAAGGCAAGGAGGACTCCACCCGCGTTGGCGGCCAAACCTTCGAGCAACCGGCCGTGGACCACAGCAGCCCAGGCCGTCGTCATGCCGCAGGTCGGGCAACGGACGCCGCACAGGACAACCAGCGTGCAAGGCGGAAAGCCGAGCTGCTGATGTGTTCCGTAACCTTTGGCGTCAGGCTCCAGGAGACAGGCGACAACGAGGGGCACCAAGAGGGCCACGGCCGTCACCGCTGCCAGGAACCGTCCGCGAGGCGAGACGGCGCGGACAGGGTCGTCGACCGCCGCACCCTCAGCCTTGCTCGCAGCACTTTCTGGGGCGCAACAAACCGGTTCGCCCGCACTGGGAACTCGGAAGGGGTTCACTCGGGATCCATGCAACAGTGGGAGGAGAATAGCTGGAAGCCAATCGAGGGGCAAGGGGGATTCTGGAAGCCGCGGACAAACGGGTCGATTGGGCACATCCATGCCCTTGGACCACTTTGGGGTTGGCTGATAGCATCTTAGACGGCTTCGCGAAAGGTGGAAGATAGAGTAGCCCGGCTGGGGGGCAGCCGGGCTACATGCCAGTCTTGCCGAAATCTCGCAAGTTGACTTTAGAGCCGATCCCAAAACTGCTGCCGCTCCTACCGTTTTCCGCCCGTGGGAGACCTTTCTTGTGGTTTTGGGATAGGTCCTTAGATGCTGTCGCGAACAACGAAGGGTTCGCGGTACTCGCGGGTGAGGAGCTTGTTGGCAGCCTCGTCGCCGATGAACTGTTCCTTCTCGGCGTCGAACTGGAGCAGTTTGCCGAGCTGGTATTCGGTCGAGGCGAGGTCGAGGCCGAGGGCGTCCTTCAAGCCCGACTTGATTCGATCCCAGGATTTCTGGACTTCCGGGTTGTCGCAGCAGGCGGGAAGCGGGGTCGAACCGGGGACTTTCTCACCCAGGCGATAGGAGATGTTGCCGAGGTGGCAGAGGGCAGCCGAGAGATGGGCTTCGAGCACGCCCGCGTGGAGGTCCTCTTTGCGGCGAGTTCGCACGCAGTGAATGAAGTTTTCGAATTGGTTGCCGGGGCCCATCTTCACGTCGATGTCGAGCGATTCCGACTTGCCGGTGTCGTTGGGGGTGAATTTGCCGCTGGTAAGCATGCCCTTGGTGGTGTAGAACTCGTTTTCGACCTTCGTTGGCGGTTTCGGGTTGCCCTCGATGACGCTCTTATCATTGAGGCCGGCGACCTCAAAGACGAGCAAACAGGTGCCGTAATCGAAGACGGTGACCTGCATGTTCGGCGTTTCGCCCTGGTCGGTGTAGGGGGGCTTGCCTTCGGTCGAATTGACCCAGCGTCCTCCCATGCTGATGACGCTCTTCGGGAGCGTGCCGCCGGGAATGCCCCAACGGGCGATGTCCATCTGGTGAACGCCCTGGTTGCCGATCTCGCCGTTGCCGTATTCCCAATTCCAGTGCCAGTTGTAGTGGACGAGGTTCTTGTTGAAGGATCGCTCTTTGGCCGGACCGAGCCAGAGGTTGAAGTCGAGGGTTTCGGGAGCCGGTTCGTCTTTCTCGAACCCGATGCTCCAGCGAATCTTGGAGGCGTAGCCTTTGGAAACGAGCAGCTCGCCGTAGTCGCCGCTGGCAATGGCGGCTGCCGTCTTGGCCCAGCCGGAGCTCGATCGGCTCTGGGTGCCATGCTGGACGATGCGATCGTACCTGGCGGCTGCTTCGACGCACTTGCGGCCTTCGAAGACGTTGTGGCTCATGGGCTTTTCCACGTAGACATCTTTGCCCGCCTGGCAGGCCCAGATGGTGATCAGCGAATGCCAGTGATTGCAGGTAGCGATGGAGACGGCGTCGAGGTCCTTGTCTTCGAGGGCCTTGCGGATGTCCTGATAACACTTGGGCGTATTACCCCCAAGCTGCTGGATCTTGGCCGCCCGTTTCTCGTGCAGGGTGGAGTCGGGATCGATCAGATGGGTTACCTGTACGTTCTTTTGCTTGGCGAACTCGTCCATGTGGGACTGGCCCCGGCCGTTGATCCCGGCCACACCGATGCGGACGGTGTCGTTGGCCCCGAGGATCATACCGGAGCTCTTGGTGCCGGCAATGGCAAACGTGGCGCCGACGCCGGCCGTGGCGGCGGCTTTTTTCAGGAAGGAACGTCGGGTGAGGTGCGACATGATAGGCTCCTGGAAAATGAGGCAGGGCTGAATTGTCGGCGGGAAAATGGGGAACAACCTTGGCCACAAGGGGGGCTGATCCAGCCTTGGTGGGTGGCCGGTATGGGGCCGGCAGCCGAGCCTATTACAGCAGACGGGCCAATGGCTGTCCATAGTTTTGGCGCAATCGCTACATGCGGGGTGGGATTCGGGGAAGTCGCCCACCGGGCGGCACTCCGGGGCCGACTCGGCCGACCGCCCCGAGTCGCAAAAGATAAAGTTGTGGAGTGCGTTGCAGAACGCTTCGCCCGTCAGCTTATCATGCGGTAAGGGAAGTTCTTCCCCATTGTGAGGACCTGCTTATGGATCGCCGCCCGCAGAGGGCGGGTGTTGGACGCCGCGTGACAGGTGTCAAACGCCGCCCCGCACAACAAGGCCACGTGGTGCAGTTTCTGCTCCTCGCTTCGGTAGGTGCGCTGCTTGTGGGCTCGATTGCCACCTGTTCGGTCTACAACAACCGCGCCAGCTGGAAAAAGTGGGCGGCCAGCCTGTATAATGACGGTGGATCGAGTGAAGACCGGGGGGACGACCTGGAGGACCGATGCATCTGCTATCTGGGCGGCGGATACGCCGCTCTGGGTGAGTTTTCGATCGGCCGTTACGATTCGATCACGAACACAACCCTGACGGTGGAATTCCTGCTCAAGGGGATGACACCCTGCGAGGACAAGGCGAGTTTCATCACCTTCATGCGGGCGAACGAAGGGGCGTTTCGAGACCGCGTGACGGAGACGATGCAGGAGTGCCGGATCGGCGACTACGCCGACGCCGTGGGGATGGGCAAGAAGGTAGTTGCCCGGGTGAATCGTGCCTTCAGCCAACGGTTTCTTGAATCGGCAGAACTGGTCGACTTCGCGGTGTACGAGTCAGTGGGCACCTACCAGGCGCAGGCCTGGGAACCGGGTGGCGAGCTTGTTGCAGCACAGGAATGAAGAGACGCTCGCGGGAAGATGCTGCCAGGAGGACGGCCCCTTGCCGTCGGATTCTTCTACCCCATGCCGAGGAGCAGGCGGCGAGAACCGCTCGCCTATCTGACACTCCTGGGCAGATCGCCAAGACCTTGCGGCACACTCCTGAGCGCACCTTATTGCGGGTGTGGCCGACATGGACAGCCACGTGGCAAAAAAAAGACACCGCCTTATCCAGGCGGTGCCAAGTGGAGGCGGCGGGAATTGAACCCGCGTCCCGCGACGTATCCGGGCAAGCTTCTACGTGTGTAGTCGAATATTTGAGTTTCGCCGTCCGCGGCCGCCATTCGACGGGCTGCCGCAGGGACTAGCCGAGAACAGGTTTTAATCCCGGGCGTGCTCAGCAATGACCCGGAACGATCCGAAATTGGTGACCAGCAGTCGGGCCTCTTCGGCGAAAGCCCTCAGCCGGAGCAACCTATCTCTAGGCGGCTAGTACGAGGTTTTCCTCGGCAATTATTGTTTAGTCGGCTTTTTACGTGGCCCGCTGACCAACCACGACACGCCACCTGCCGTTCAACTGCCCGGTCGAACCCAATTCGCCCCCGACAGAGAATGGCTGGATGGAACTCGTTCCACCCCTTACCTATTCGGCGACTGGCGCCGGAAATTGGCTGCATGTTTCGATCCGGATGGAAGGAACATGTCTCCAGCATCTCAATTGTAGCGTGCTGGGCGCGGTTTTCAAAGGCTGCCGGAGGGTTTCGCGTTCTCCGAGTGTTTCTTTACGTTCTTGTGCCCATACCGCGGGGGCATACTTCGTCGTGCGTCTGCCCATCAGCGAGCATCCGCAAGGGACGCGCTCGTGGTAGATCCATGGAGTACCTGGAATTCCAGGCTGCGCAGAAACCTCTGGGACGAGGCGTAGTCCTGCGGATGCAGACTGCGAACCGCCCCACGGAGACTCTCTTCCATCCGGTCGATTATCTGCCGCACAGCCAGGTGCTGCCCCGTGCCAAAATCGTTCGGTTGCCCCAGATTTCGGGAGACGGCCCAGCGGTCCAGGAGCTCCTCCATTTCTGCACGCATGGGCGCAAAATGATCGTCCCGCAACAAGACCGGCCAACGCACACGGCCCGTGAGGGTATCTAGTTCCGAGGGGCTCAGCGGAATCGGACTCGCCGCTCGGGCATAACGTTGCAGATCCTCCTGAGTAGGCCGGGGACCTCGTTCGGCGCGGCGATAGTCGCGGTTCATTTCTCGGATCCTGAAATACGTATCCACGCCTTTCTCGGCGTTTTCAATCGCGGCGGACCTGGCCTGTTGCGCGTTGATCGCAGCTTCTGACGTCAGCCGATTGAATTCTCCTTGGGCGCGGATCACCTCGGCCCTTCCCCTCGCGAACGATTCTCCGGGGGTGCTGGCGCGAAAAGGATAGCTGTAACCGCTGTCGATGATCACGCCACCCAGCGATCCCACTCCACCGAGCGAGTCGTTGGAGGCGGCGATCCCAGAGAAAGCCACCGCTAAGAAAACGGCAGCAAGACCAATACCTGTGCTCCGATATACCTGCTTCCTGTTCCTATTCATAACTGAATCTCCTGCTTTCTTGTCGGGCAGAGCCAATCGCGCCAGGGTCGAGAGGGTGAGCATACGTCGTGTGCCCGTATCTGGCGGGTCTTGGGCTGATTTCCTACGGATCTATGTAAGCCAGCCCCCGCAGGTGCTGGAGTTCTCTTATCGAATTCTTCGGCCAACCATCGAAGTTTCAACCCCCGGATAAGGTTGGGTTACGCCGGCCAAGCTCGTAGCTGCCAAATCCGTCTTGCCCCCAGAGCGAGCTATAATTTTGCAGCGCCGGGAGTCGCTCCTGCTGCGCGCCTGAGCTCGACTTGGATGGTTCAAGTGTCGGAAACTCCGCTCCAACCCGACGACCACGCCCCGACAGCGTCGCAGCCCGAGGAGGTGCTTCCTCCCGCCGAGACGAAGCGGAAATCCTCCGCCACTATAGATATGGCCGAAAAACCGGATAAAGCGTCACAGACGGCCATCCTCGCGCCCCACGTGGCTCCGCCCCCCCCACCCCCCCACACTCCTCGCTCCGCCAACTCCCCCATAGAAGTCGAGACGGTCGCCGATGGCGAGCCCGCCGGCTATCGTGCCGAGAGGGGCCGCAGCCTGGTCGCGTTCCTTGTCAGTGCGCTGCTGCATGCGGGCCTGATGATCCTTCTGGCGATGCTTGTGGCTGTCTCGCAGTCCGGCAGTCCTTCGGCCCACCAGTTGACGCTTTCGGCGACAATCGACGAACCCGACCTGGATGTGGAGCAGATGCTGACTCAGACGCTGGCGGTCAACACGGTGCGGCGTCAGGATGCCCATGTTTCGCTTCCGCCTTCCCCGATGCCGGATGTGAACCCGGTCCCGGAGGCTCCGTCCTCCGCGAAGTCACCCGAAGGGGGCGGCGACGTGGTTCTCCAGTCGTCCGGTTGGGGTGCACGTGCTTATCCACCCATGGGCGGCGGCATCGAAGGCCGCTCCAACCGCGGCGCCCGAGCGGGCGACGGCGCCAGCAACGAAAGCGAAGCGGCGGTCGAACGCGGCCTCTGGTGGCTTGTCGCCCACCAGCGCGACGATGGGAGCTGGAATTTCGACCATCGCGAAGGCAACTGCCGGGGCCTTTGCCGCAATCCGGGTGACCACAAGAGCACCACGGCGGCCACGGCCATCGCCTTGGCTCCGTTTCTCGGGGCCGGCTACACTCACCGCGATGGCGAGCACAAGGAAACCGTCCGCAAGGGCCTCTACTACCTGCAAACCAGAGCGTTTGAAACCTCCAACGGTATCGACTTGCAGGAAGGTACCATGTATGCCCAGGGCCTTGCGTCGATTGTCCTGTGCGAAGCCTATGCGATGACCAAAGACGAAGACCTCAAGGACGTGGCCCAGGGAGCCCTCGACTTCATCGAGTACGCCCAGGGTGAAAACGGCGGCTGGAGATACAACCCCGGCGAGCCGGGCGATACGACCGTGACCGGCTGGCAACTGATGGCGTTGAAGAGCGGCGAAATGGCCGGACTCCGCGTCAAGACGCCGACCATGTTCCGCGTCAACGATTTTCTGGATACGGTCCAAAGCGAAGAAGGAGCCAAGTACGGCTACATGGACCCGAGCCCCCGGCCTGCCACCACGGCGATCGGACTGCTCTGCCGGATGTACCTCCGATGGCCTCGCAGCCACCCGGGACTGGCGGAAGGAGTGAAGTATCTCGACCAGATCGGCCCTTCCAAGGACGACATCTACTTCAATTACTACGCCACCCAGGTCATGCACCACTGGCAGGGCTCTGAGTGGAAACGATGGAACGATCGCATGCGCGACTACCTGATCCAGACTCAATCCACGGAGGGTCACGAGAACGGCAGTTGGTATTTCGAGCACGAACACTCGCAGAAGGGCGGCCGCCTCTACAACACCGCGATGGCCATCATGACCTTGGAAGTCTATTACCGCTATATGCCGTTGTACCGGGATAGTTGGAAGGAGTGAGCGAAGCGGGCGGAACGGTCATGCTGGCCCCGGAGCGGCCGTTTCGTTGCCACCATTGCAGCAATTCGCTACTATTCACTGAGCCCGGTGTGGCCGCTGGACCATAGGCTCAGTTTGTACGAGACGCCGAGTTTCGACGTGCGGTCCCGTACGTACCAGATTCTGTTCGAGTACGCAGTGGTATCATTTTCAAAATGTCTCCTGCTGAGCGTTGTGCGAATCCTGTGTGGCGTACCGATTGTGAGCCTATGGGCGCTGGGCGCGTTGTTCGTCGTGTTCAGCGTCACCTGGAAGGGCCGGTGCGTGGGCCTCAGTGCCGCGTTGGTTGCCGGGCTGCTCTTCTCGTCTGTCGGTTACTGGAACCGCCAGTGGTTCAAGAAATGTCGCAAAGGTCTCTTCCGCGTCCTGTTTCCCTTGATTATGGCATTGGCGTTGCCGGCGGTGATCCTGGCGCCTGATGGCGGCAACGAAAACCAGCATGTGCGCAATTGCTACCTCGGCGGTGCAAACGGATTCCACCGCTTTTCGCCCTGGAATGTCATTCCGGAAATCGACCAGGTTTCCATGGGACTGAACCTTTTGCCGCTCGGCGATCCCTACGTCGACTTTGCCAAGGGACGGAGGATACGGTCTCTTGCGCTTCCGACCTACCAGCGGATGGACGAGGACCCTGAATTCCGGCAGCTCGGATCGGCGATGGGGTCGACCGCTAAGGACCTGTTACACCTGGGATCGTGCGACGGTCATTACTACCTCTTTCTTCCGGACACTGCCCCGGACGAACGCGTTCCCTGCCTGATCTTCCTTCACGGCATGGGTGGCAACATCAAACCGTGTTTCTGGATGCTGTCGAGGATCGCCACGCGGATGAAGTGCGCCGTCGCTGCGCCTACGTTCGGGCTGGGGCTCTGGCAAAACGAGGGGAGTGCCGAATTCGTTGTCGACGTGACTCGGGAAGCAATCAAGACGTTGCCGATCGATCCCGAGCGGGTTTTTCTCATGGGCTACTCCCAAGGGGCCGTTGGTGTCACCAGGGCGGCTGTTCGCCAGCCGGGGCTGTATCACGGGCTGATCTACCTGTCGCCTATCACCGAAGATGAGCTGTTTGGGACGCCCGAATTCGCGTCCCAGAAGGAAAACCTCCGGATTCTTTTTTTCCACGGCAGTGACGATCTGCGGATTCCATGCAGTTTTGTGGAAGGAACGGCGAAGATTCTCGAGCGGACGGGATATCACGTCCGGATCCGGATATTTGACGGGGAAGACCATTATCTGATCCTGTCGCAGCAAGAGGCCTTGCTCGACGACTTGGCACGATTCATGGCGGAAGAGTATCCGAATGCGGCCGCCGATTCTCCGACGGGGGAGCCAACACGATGACTCAACAGCAAGCCATTTCGCATCCAGTTCAGATCGCCCTCTCGGGAGCGTCGGGGCTCGTGGGCACCGCGCTCATCCCCGTGCTGACGGCCGGAGGTCACACCGTCCGCCGTTTGGTGCGAGGAGATCCGAGGCAGTCCGAAGGCGAAATCGGTTGGGATCCCGGGGGGGGACGGCTGCAACCGGCCGATCTCGAACAGATCGATGCCGTGATACACCTGGCCGGCGAGGGCATCGCCTCGGGACAATGGACCGAGGAAAAGCGAAAGCGGATCCGCGATAGCCGAGTCGAATCGACCCGTCTGCTCGCGGAAACCCTCGCCCGCACGAATCGAGGTCCCAAGATCCTCCTGTGTGCATCGGCTGTGGGCTATTACGGCGATCGCGAAAACGAGGTGTTGACCGAGAATGCAGCTCCGGGGCAGGGCTTTCTTGCCGACACTTGCCGGCAGTGGGAGGAAGCCGTCCAACCGGCTCGCCAGGCGGCAGTCCGAGTTGCGAGCCTCCGCTTCGGCATGGTACTCAGTCGCCATGGGGGAGCGTTGCGGCAGATGCTTCCGCTGTTTCGTTTCGGGCTCGGCGGCCGTCTCGGCTCCGGCCATCAGTACTGGAGTTGGATCGGCATCGACGATTGCATTGCCGCCATCCATCACGTACTGACCCACGACGACCTTGCCGGTCCCGTCAATTTGACCGCTCCCGACCCGGTAACAAACCGCCAATTCACCGCGATCCTGGCAAAGGTACTTCGCCGTCCCGCGCTGTTTCCCGCTCCCACGGCCGCACTTCGGTTGGCCCTGGGAGCGATGGCCGACGAATTGCTGCTCGCAAGCGCTCGGGCAGTGCCCGAGCGGCTGCTCAAATCGGGCTATGAATTCAGGCACGCCAATCTCGAACTGGCGCTGCGGCATCTGCTCGGCGAACACGAAACACCATTGAAATTGGAGACGCCCTGAACCGCAGGAAAAAGTTCCGGTCGGCGTTCAGGCAGAACGGTAACAGAACCGAAGGCTCGTTTCCAGATTGCGGCTTTCGAACACCCGCCCCACATCTCTCGTTCCCAGATTGAGCCAGACTCGTCCGAGTTTGGCGTCCGGCAAGACATGAAGCAGCCTGCCCCCCGTTTTGTTGGGACTGATGGCCTGGAACGCCACCGGACCGGTCGCTATTATTGTCGATAATTGGCTGCCAAGGGGCCTGACAAGATCATGGGCCGCATGAAGGAGCGGCCGTGTGAGAAGGGGATCTGCTCGTGTCCGTTGCTTCGAATTCGATCGTAGTCCAGTCGCAAAACGTCCACTATCTCCAGTCTGGAACTCATTGCCCCAAGTCGGTTCTCCTCCTGCACGGAGCCAGTTTCAAGGCGGAAACCTGGCGGCAGATCGGCACGCTCGACATCCTGCCGAAGGAGGGCTACCATGCCGTGGCGGTCGATCTGCCCGGCTTCGGCGACTCAGCCGGCAGCCTGGAGAACCTCGACGCCAGGCAGCGCAAGCAGTGGATCGGTCAACTGCTCACCGCGCTGGAGATCGAGCGCCCCGTGGTTGTCGCGCCTTCGATGAGCGGGCGGCTGGCACTGCCCTGGCTGATCGCCCATCCGGAAGCGGCCTCCGGCCTGGTGGCCGTGGCTCCAGTGGCAATTCCCGACCACGCCAAGAATCTTTCGAAGATCGCGGTGCCCGTCCTTGCCATCTGGGGCGAGCGAGACGCCCTCGTGCCGCAGGAGCACGCCGACCAACTCGTGGAGGCCGTTGCCGATGGCCAGAAGGTCGTCCTCCGCCGCGCCGGCCACGCCGCCTACATGAACGATCCCGGGGCGTTCCATTTCGAGCTGCTCAGTTTTCTCAGACGAGCCTTCCCCGTTGAGGCGAAGTAGCCAACAGACAAGGGCCGACTCCATTGGCGTTTTGACCAGCGACGAGGGTCGAGCCTGATCGCTCCCGTCACTCACATCTCAGAGTTCAGGGCGTTCATAGAGTCGCACCTCGCAGATACCGAACTGGCCGGTGGTCTTGTGGATCTGCAGTCGGATCCGGGTAGTCCGTACGGGCTCCAGTTCGATGACCCGACGGCGCTGGTCATTACCGCGAACCCGGCCGACCGTCTGCCAGGTACCGCCAGCCATCGATTGCACGTCAAAATCGACGCCGACGTCGTCTCGCGTCTGAAAACTGACATGCAGCGAGGCAACTTCCGCCGGATCGGGGAGGGCGAACTGGATCCAATGGGGTGACGACCCATTGAGAGCCGGGATCCAGGCGTTGCGGACACCGGCCACTGCCCGATTCCAGCCGTTCACCGTGTTTTCGGGCAGCGGCTCCGGCTGCTCCAATTCCGTCGGTTCACCGCCGGGTGCGAGTCGGAATCGGTAGCAGAAAGGAGTCGGTTGGACATCGCCGTAAGAAGCCCAGTGCCCGCTGGAGCAACCGGCCATGAGGGTCGGATAGAGATGCCAGGAAATGGGCGGCTGCGGGTCGGGGTGAATTGAGTAGTACCGGCCTACCTTCAGGGCGGCGTGGAGGGGAAACTCGACCCAACCGGAATTGCGGGCCGGCACATCCGCCTCGGCCCGAGCCAAGTCGGCGGTCGGCGAGAAGTCGCCCGCCCGGCCTGCCGCGCGCAGGGCGATGCCAAGATGCACCGGTCTCTCCGAATTGT
>CAYSCH010000044.1:22405-30267 GCA_964429355.1 uncultured Planctomycetaceae bacterium
CTCGAGAAATAGCGCCACCGAGTCGATTCGCTCCACCGCGGCCGTGAACATCACGGCCCGTCGCCGGTTGAGCCGCTGCACCAGCCCGCCTTCGATCAAGGGCTTGCTGATGTCTTTCACGTTGGCCGTACTCGAGGCCGTTATTTGCGCCCGGCGGGCGAGATCGTCAGGGTCCTGATTGGCGATTCCCATCAGGTAGCAGCCGTCTTTCAAGAGCGACTGCTGAAGTTCCGCGAGGTGCGTCGTGTAGATGTCGCGCGGAGTACAGCCAAGCCTGGCGGCCAACGCTGCGGCGGTTCCGGCCGCCTGGCCCGTCAGACAGCAGCTCCGCATGATCCGGGTGCCCCCCATCCCGATGTGTGTGGTCGACAGGCACCGGCCGGCCATCCACAGGTTCGAGATGTTCCGCGAGTAGAGGCTGCGCAGCGGAATGCTGACCTTGTGACGATAGTAATGCATCCCATCCGTGCCGCGTACCCAGAATCCTTCCGGATGATGAATGTCGGCGCCCCAACCGGTGAAGGCCACGCTGTCCGGATGGACCGTGCGATCCAGATAGTCCGTCTCCGACAGCACGTAGTCTCCCAGCAAGCGGCGGCTTTCCCGCGTGCCCATCACGTGGTTGAGCCAGACCAATTCCCGGTTGGCGTTGGTCTCGGCAACTTGCGGATTGTGGTTCTTGGCATAGTCCCAGAGACCGATGTTGATGCGAAACAGTTCGTCGCGAATCTCTTCGGCGTCGTCGATCGTGTTGAGCATTCCCCCGAACTCGACCTGCCATCCGCCGTCGATGCTGCCGCTGGTGTCCTTGTCGCCCGGACGCCGGCCCTTGCCGTGCGAGGGCATATCGAAACTGGGCGGCCGGCCGAAATCAAGCCGACGATGCGAGTCGGCCGGTTCGAACCGGTCGGCGCTTTCCCAGCGGTAAGCCCACGGGGGCGCCTCGAAGGCGACGTGACGGAGGTGTGTGCGAAACTCGGCCGCATGGAGGTTGTTGCCCATCGTGTGCTCTGTCGCTTCAAGGGGAGCGGACGGCTCGTTGTGCTCCGATCGCGCCTCCTCGCCCATGCGCCAGTCGGCTCCCGCCCAATAGCCAACCCACCCGTGCCCGGTGCAGTCGATGAACAAGGGGGCGGAAAACCGCACGCGTTGCCCGTTGCGGACGTCGAGGGCCAGTACTGCGGCAATCGTCTGGGCGTCCTTCATTTCCACTCCGGTGACTCGGGTATTGAGCCGAAGTTCAATGCGTTCGTTTTCTGTGACGATTTCCTCGATCCTTCGGGATTGCGCCGTGCCACGCAAGCTGGGATAGAACTCCTCGATGATTCCGGTTTCCAGCGGGTCCCAGGGGTCGCGGCTGCGATCGCCCTGGACGGGCACCCGAATCTCACTGGATGAATTGCCCCCCAGGACCGGCCGGTCCTGAATGAGCACCGCGCGGCCTCCGTGCCTCGCCGCCGCCAGTGCGGCCGCACAGCCCGCCAGTCCGCCCCCCGAAACGACCACGTCGTAGTTCCCTCCGTCTTCGATTTCGCGGCTCACGCCGCCGTGCTCGCATCGCTGTTCGGCCAAAGCCTCGGCATTCCCGGCGGGCGCGAAGTTCGATGGTGCCAGCACCACCGCATCGCACCGCCCCCACCAGCCCGTCAGGTCGTGAAGGCGAATCTCGACCTCACCCGCGGCCAGACTGCATTGGCCGCCGTCGACCCACTGCCAGGCATCCGTAACAGCCTGGCCGAACGTCTTCTTGAGTGGTCTCCCATCGACCAAGACCTCGAACCGGCCCGGGCTGTGGCTCGGCAGCCAGTCTCTGCAACGGACCCACACACGCCAATTGCCGGACGACGGGATCTGCACTTCTGTCGAGGCATCTTCGACCGGGTGCCCCACGCCCGCCGCGAGCAGATTGGGCGAGCCCATTCGATCGACGAATTGAGAATCGTTCGACCAACCACCCGTATTCGAAAAGCCTTCTGCCTCCAGCCAAACGATCGGCTGGGCCGGTGCCGCAGCAACGAGAATCGCCCAAAGCAGGGCGAAGATCTGAAACGTCATGACTTGCCGCAGGACAGGTTTGCCCATAGCTCACCGCTCAAAGCTGGAACCAGAACCACAGCGCCGCACCGGCCAGCGTCACGATCGATACGGGGATCCCGATCTGGGCGTGATCGGCCCAGGTGAGGGAGACGTCGAGCCGCCTGGCCTGATCCACGACGATGATATTGGCAATCGAACCTACCAGCAACAGGTTGCCCGCCAGGGTCGATGTCACGGCAAGAATCGAACCGGCCATGGGGTGCGACGCGAAGGGGAGCAGGAGCATCACCGCCGGCACGTTGGAAACGAGGTTCGAGAGGACCACGGTCACGCCAAAAAGCCAGGCCGGCCGCTCGATGTCCACACCGCTGGATCGCACATGGGCCATCAGCCAATCCAGGTTCCCGCTGGTCTGCATCGCATGGTTGACGACGAACAGACCGATGAACAGCACCAGAAGCTGCCAGTCGACCAGGCCCAGCATCTCGCGGGAGTGCAGACGTCTCGAGCAAAGGAGCGTTCCTGCCGCGCCCAGGGCCACCAGTTCCCGCGGCCAGGGTGCGAAGAGAAAGGCCGCCATGATCGCCGCCGTGACCACCAGCCCCTTGGCGGCCTGCCAGCGGTTGAACGTCGGAGCTGCAACCACGACAAACACCGTTTCCCGCTGCCATCTGCCCCTCGTGAGTCCCACGATGATCAGCCACGTGGCTGCCAGGCCGAAAATCGACGGAACTGCGGCCACGCGAAGATAATCCAGGAACGAGAGGTGGAGAACCTGTCCGATGAGCATGTTCTGGGGGTTGCCGATGAGCGTGGCGGCCGAGCCGATGTTCGACGCACAGGCCAGGCCGAGCAGAAACGGCTTGGGATCAAGCCGCCGCCGGACACAACATTCGATCAGAATAGGCGTCATCGCCAGGCAGACGATGTCGTTGGCCAGCACGGCCGACAGCACGCCGGAAACGGCCAGAATCAGGGCCAGGAGCAACGGGGCGGATCCGTCAAAGGCGTCTACCCGCCGCACCACCCAGGTGTAGAACCCGCTCAGGCGAAACTGCGCCGAGACGATCATCAGGCCCAGGAGCAGGGCGATCGTGGGAACGTCGACCGCATCGCCGAGCCGGCTGGCTTCGATCCGTCCGGAGGCCAGGATGGCAATCGCTCCGAGCAGGGCCACCCCCGTCCGATCGATGGCCAGTCCCGGCAATTCGCCGAGAATCATGCCCAGATAGACCACGAGAAAGACGGAGAGAACAAGGGTGTCCAAGGAGCAGGCTCCAGTGGCAAGGCAGCGGTCGAGTCAAAACTTCCATGATCCCGCGCAGTCCGGTCGGCGGTCAATGCCAAGAAACCGGAAATGCCGGCGTCTCCCGGCGTCGCCGAATCGCGACCTCCGGGAGAGAACCGGCATGTCCGCAAGCCATCACTGGGCGCTCCGCTTGTCCGCCGCCTTCATGCCCGGGCCTGCAGACTCCATCTCGCTGCCAACCCCGCTCCTCCTGCTGCTCAGTAGTCCGCCAGCATCAATTTGCCGTCGGCTCGATTTGCCAATTGCTGATAGAGTTCGGGCTCGATCGTCTCGCTCAGAAATCGCACCGATCCGTCGCCAAGGGCGAAATTGGCTCCACCCGGGTGATAGCTGCCGTAACCACCCACGTACAGGCTGTCCCGCTTCGGCTCCTGTTCTTCGGCAGGCGCCATGCCGCGATTCTGACGGGCTTGATTCGCATTGACCAGCGTTCCCGCGTTGCGAAGGGTGGCGCGAGTCCCAGACATCCAGCCCAGGGTATCGGTATCCTGGTCCGAGACGAATTTTTCACCGACAAAGATCGTATGCGATGAACCGTCGGGAATGTCCCGGTAGCCCACGTGGCTATTGAGGAAAAAGACGCCTTGATTGTCCTTGTCGATCGGGGTCTCTGCCGGACCGTGGCACGCCGCGTAGGTCGCATAGCCCACCTTGTCTCGATCGGACATGTAGGGACTTGAAGGACACAGGAACATCATGAGCCGAGCCTTTCGCACCTCGGCGTTCTTCTCGTCGTAGACACCCACACTGAAGTCGATGTGGCGATAGGTGGTCACCTCCTCGAGATAGGGGAGCGTCTGCGACACCCAGTTGTGGTGATAGCCTTGGGCTTCGCTAGCGATCGGTCCCTTCTCGTCGATCGTTCCCGGCGGATACACCGAGTGGCTCATGTTGTAGTTCTGCATGGCCAGGAGCACCTGGCTGAGATTGTTCGTGCACTGGCATCTCCTGGCCGCTTCTCTTGCCGCCTGCACCGCCGGCAGCAGCAACGCGATCAGAATTCCGATGATGGCGATCACGACCAGCAACTCGACCAGTGTGAACGCTTTCTGGCTCTTGTTTCTCATGACGACTCTCCTGTCGATGGTCTCTTGCACCGCTTGTTGGTTGTGGTTGGAAAGGCGTAACAGGGCCCGGATCCGCTGGTTCGCCTTCTATTGGTCACTCTTCTCGCCGCCCTGCCCGGAGGGCAGGAGAAACCGGTGTTCCCGTTGGTATCCGCCGGGCTCATTGCGTCCGTCGTCGAGAACGACTTGGACCCTGATCACCCGCACTTCCGGCTCGCCGTCAGGTGTTGCCAACCCGATCGTTACCTCGGCCGTTCGAGAGGATCCCAGTACCTCCGCCGGGACCTTCCAGGTTTCACCGTTGTACTGAGCCGTCTGCGACAATTGCCTGGCAGCCCGTTGAACCCCCGCTTCGGCAAGCCAGAAGGCCTGCTGCCGCCCGTCCAGGATTCGCAACTGCCGATGGTGGACGAACACCGTCCGGATCAAACCGGTTCCCAGCATGCTCGTGACCAGCAGGCACACGAGCACGATCACCAGGATCGAGCCGCCTGGCGAATTCGACTTCTTGAAGCCGATCCCAAGACTGCCGCCGAGCCCACACTTTCCCGCCCGCGGGAACTCTCGCTCTTGGCGCTGGAATAAGTTCTTGACCGCACCGGCGTGCATGTGCCACCTCATGATTGTTCGCCTGTCTTCACCGCTGCCGCCGGCTGCCCGAGCACGCCGATCACTGCGGCCACTTCCAGGGCCCGGATGCCGGTTGGGCTGCCGATGCACCCAGGCTCCGGCTCGAACTGGAGCGACACGATCGGCAGGGGATTCCCGGTGTCCAGCTTCCAGCCAACGGCATATCCGGCAGGAATCCGGTATGACTCCCGATGCACGACCTCCTTGTTGCGGCGATGTTCGCGATTGACCGTACGGGCTCCGAGCGTGTATCGGATTTCCTCCTCGTCGTTCAGAACCAGCCGCAGGACACCGGCGGGCGTCTTCGGGTCGGTGCCTGCGCCGTCCTCCTGTTGTCCGGACAACGCTTCGTGGGCGTCGGCACGGAGCTGAGCGGCCAGTCTCTGCAACTCCATTTCGGCGCTGGTTTCCTCGCCGGCCCGATGGCATGCCCGTTGCATGCCACTCATCGATACCGCCACGGTCGTCATGACCGTGCCTATCAGGGCGATGGTAACCAGGCACTCAATCAGCGAATAGCCGCGGTGTTTCTTCATGTTCCTTCCTCCCCGGCCTGGAACTTCCAGCCGACAAGCCGGACCGATTCTCTCGCCCGCTCCGGTCCGCTTTCCCACTCGATTTGCAGCGTGATTCGCCGTACGCCCTGGTCTTCGTCGGCTACTTCGACCGACACGCTTCCCTCGGGAAGCTGTGAGGCGATTCCTTCCGAAAGCTCGACGGACGCAGATTTGCTGGTCGTGTCGTCCCAGCTTCGCGACATGAGGCTTTCCATCAGGTTTCCCGCCTCCCGAGAGGCCGCGGCATACTGCCTGGCCTGGTGTCGCTGTTGCGCCACAATGATCAGGAGTTGTGCGACGCCGGCCACCAGGGCCATGGCGAGGCCCACGGCCATCAGCGCCTCATGGAGGACAAAACCTTGTTTCCTGCAAGTGCTCATGACAGGCTCGAAATCAATTTGAACAACGGCGACAGGACACCCACCGCAATCAACAAAACGAAGCCGCCCAGAACGGCAATGGCCGCGGGAAACAACACGTTCGTCAAGGCACGAAGCCGATATACGGCCCGCCGCGCGTTGCTCTCCGCCATCTCGTCCAAGGCCCAGGCCAGGTTGCCCGTCCGCTCTGCCGAGCGGAACACGGCCGCCTCCGGCTTCCGGATCAACCCCGCCTCTTCGAGACATTCGGTCCACTCCAGCCCCTGGTCGATCCGCCTTGCCGTCCGCTGCAGCTTGTTGCGCAGTCTGCGCTTCGACAGATAACCCGCCATCAGACGCATCATCTCGGGCAAGGGCCGATTCTGACGCACGGCATGGGCCAACCAGTGCATGACCACGCTCCGATCGGCCCGCTGCCAGCCTGCAACGATTCCGGGCATGTAACGCGGTGACGTGCCCGTGTAGTAGGAGAGGCTGCGGAGCAGGAAGAAAACCAGTACCGCGGCCCCCAGCAGGAGAAACGGCCAGGCGTCGGCGAGGAACCGCGTGATCGAAATCAGGGTCCTCATTGCCACGGGCGTATCGAGCCCGATCACACCGAAATCGAGCAGGATTCTCTGGAAGGCCGGCACGATCTTGATCATGATGAACGTGATCTGGACCGCCCCGAACAGAACCAGGCAGATGAGGTAGAAAGTTCGCTCCGCTACGGTCCGGAGCACCTGTTCGCTCTCGTCGTTGCCGCCGAGGGCCTGCCGCAACGATCCGCCCAGATTCCCCGTCTGTTGCCCCAGTCCCACGGAAAGGAGCACCGATTGGGGAAAGTGCAGCCGCGAACGCTGCAGGGCCAATGCCAGCGGTAGACCTGCCTCCAGGTACTCAGCCAGGTCGTAGGCGCGGTCGCCGATGTGGTCGCGCCGCTCGGAGGCGAAGGCCCTCGCCGCCGTCTCGAGCGGTATATTCCGCTCCGCTGCAAGCATCAGGGTCCACAGCAGCGAACGGCGTTCGGTGCTGCGAAATCGATTCACGAGCGAGGGGAGGATCAGGCCCAGCACGATCCAGGCCGGGATGAAGAAGGCGCCTGAGATCACGCCCACGACCGCAAACAGCCCCAAGACCACGAGCGTCCAGGCAATGGCCGCCACGAGATCCTCCCGCGTGTTGTGCGGCGCAGCTCGACCATTTGAGCCGGCTCGGCTTTGCAGCATGAGAATCGCCAGTCCGGTCAGAATCATGCCCAGAGGAATCACAGTCAACAGGATCGCTGCCAGCATCTTCGTCACCCCTCAGGTGAGGTTGGATATGAGGCTGATCAGGGGAAGAAACACAGCCGAAACGATGGTCAGAACAGCACAGGCGATAGAAAGAAACACGATCGGCGGCAAGGCCGCATGCAGCCAGAAAGCCCGCATCCGGACCCGGTCCGCGAGCATCTCGCAGCCCAGTTCCAGCGAGTCGTCGAGGGCCCCCACATGCTCTCCCCAATGGATCAAGGGAACCAGGGTGGCCGGCACCTAACGCTCCGAAGCCATCGCCTGCGACAGGGTCCGCCCCCGGGCGACACCGTCCGCCAGGGATTGAGAGATCTGGGTGATGTTCTTGTTCGAAACGCCTTCAGACGAACACCGCAGTGCATCCAGCAATGTCATGCCGTTGCGGAGCAAAACCCGCACCAGCGCCATCCATTCCATCAAACACAGCCAGTGCCAGAGCGGCCCGATCACCGGAATCAGGCTGACCAGACGATGCCAGCCGCTCCGGCCCAATCGACCTCGCAGCAGCAGCATGAGTATCACGAGTAGCGCTAGAATCATCGGCAGCAGCCATGCACTGATGGCGCGAAATGTGAAGACGGCGACAGTCAGTGCCGGCAGTTCACAGC
>CAYSCH010000044.1:30277-36540 GCA_964429355.1 uncultured Planctomycetaceae bacterium
CCAAAATCGTCGAAGATTCCTCGGAAACCGCCCACCACGTATGCCAGGATCAGGCCCAGTACTACCAGCGCCGTTGCACCAACCAGCAGCGGATAGGCCAACCCGTCGCGTATCATCTGTCGCAGCGAACTGGAATCGCGGTAGTGTTCCATAAGCTCCGTCAGGGCGGGGCCGAGTTGTCCCGTGCGGATGGCCGATTGGATCATTCGCGTCACGTGCGAGGGCAGCGCGGAATGGGAGCTCTCCAAAGCGTCTTCGAGGGACCGGCCCCGTTCGAGCTCGCCAGCCAGATAGGAGAACACTTTTGTGAGCCGTGGACTGTCGCTTTCCTCCGCCGCCGCACGGAATGCGGGCGCCAGCGGCAACTCCGCCGCGCTCAGGTGCGCCACGTTTTCAACCAGTTCCTGAACCTCGTCGCGTCTCAGTCGTTCCTCGGGGGGCGGTGCCGTGGCGGCCGAGTCGGCCTGAACCACCTCCAGAACCCGGAGACCCATCTCTTCCAGGCGGCGCCGGGCCTCCTCCACGGAACTGGCGTCGACGTGACCGTCCGAACGCCCTCCCGCGGAATCTTCAGCAATGTATCGATAGCTGACCATTTTAGAGCCGATGACAAAACAACGGATTGTGCGGATCACTGGCCCCGGGAGGGAGGCTCGTTACTCTGCGAGAACTATCAGTTTCCCAAGGGCACCGAAAGCTGGTAGAACAACCTCAAGAGCGGCGCAAAGGTGATAAGGCCACAGACCAGCGTTGCCGCTCCGCCGGCGAAAGCCGTCAGCCACATCGGCAGGTAAATCGCCGTCCACATCGCCTTGCGTGCCGCCCGGCTGCGATAGACCGCCGCGCTTCGCGACAAGGCGGCGCTCAAATCCTGTTGCCGATCACCCGACATCAGCAGCCACCCCAGGAGCGGCGGCATGCCCTCAGGCAGATCCTCGCGCTTCTGGAAATGCTCGCCACGCCGTATACGCTCGGTAACCTCGCCGACGGCCCGGGCAATCGACCGGTCTCCGCTCGCATCGGCGGCGAGGATCAGCGACTCATCCAGAGGCACCTGCTCCTTGATCAAGAGTGCCATCACCTCGCTGAATGTCGCCAACCGGCTCATCTGGACAGTTCCCCGAAAACCACCGTGTCGCCCCGATCGCCAGCCTTGGCCCTTGCCTCGCCAGGCCCAGATTGCCCGCCCCGATCGCGACCACCAGAGGCCACCCAGGACGGCGACCACCAAAGGCAGCGGGATGGCCCACCACACGGCTGCATCGCCAATCCCACTCAACACCGCAAAGGCTCGATCAGCATGCCCCGTCAAATCGGATTGGATGCGCAACATTCCGGGAACAAGGTGCAACAGCAGGACCAGAAACAGCAGGTAGGCCAGGCTGACCACCACGATCGGATAGACCATGCCCGCTCCCACCGTCTTTCGCAGATCGGAAATCCGACGGGCCGTCGCCGACAGCGACTCCAAGGCGGCCGCCAGGTGGCCCGATCGAATGCCCGCTTCAACGACCGCTCGCCACACCGCGGGAAACGTCTTCTCATCCTCCGTCAGAATCTTCGAGAGACTCTCTCCGGAGTTCATCCGCGTCACCAGCAATTGGGCCAACCTGCCCGGCTGGCCCGGCAGGTCACCGCCGAGGGTCTCCAGCCCGTACTCGAGTGGTACGCCGGCCCGAACCAGCGCCGCCATCTCGTCGTTGAGCGCGATCAACGCATCGAGCGTGATCGTGCCCGCCTTGCAGCTCCCTCCCACTCCCACGGCCTGCTCCCTATGTAGACAAACCGGGCCGGCGATTGACTTTACAACCGCAGCCCTCACCTGCGTCCGCCAGCCGGCAACGCACGAAATGTTTCAGGGCACATGGGTACTAACGACGAACCCCAATCAAGCGCACGGTGGTTTTCGGAAATCCAGCAGGAATGCGCCGCTGGACGAACTCGGGGGGGCGGTCTTGAAGCCACACGCCGCTTCCGAACGGACGCGGCCGGTTTGCCTTTCCGCCGACACCCTGCCACCGGCCTGTCATTCCTGCCGTTCCCTCACCAATCGGCCGAGAAATCGTATAGCAAGTATGACGAATATTATAGCTCCTGCCGGTAACGCGTTCCCCGGGCAACGGGTATCATAGGGAACATCCTTGTGGGATGCCCGGAAGACCGGCAGGTCTCGATCGATCCCTGGTTTGGAAAAAAACGACGGTGACTGCCATGACTCTGCGACGACCGCTGTGTGGATTGGTGCTCCTTTTATCCCTGGCAGCTTCTTACTCCCGGGCCACCGGACCGGATCCTGCCAAGGAATTCGACCATTTCATTACCCGCGACGGCGGGCGACTGATGGACGGCAATCGCGAGTTCCGCTTCATCGGAGCCAACATGCCGGGACTGGTCTTGCCCTACGACTGGACGCTGTATCTTCCGGAACGGCTCCATCTGCCGACGCCCTGGGAGCAGGAAGATGCCTTCAAAACGCTCGACCAGATGAATCTGCGTGTCGTGCGGCTCTGGAATCTGCCGATCCGCGATCCGAACGAAACGCCCGTCGAAGGCGGCATGACCTGGCACTACGTGCAGGGTCCCGGCCAATTCAACGAGGAGTCGTTCAAGGTTGTGGACAACCTGTTCGCGCTGGCCAACAAGTACGGCGTGCGGGTAGTGTTCGACCTGACGGCGGAGTCGGGAGACTACCTGGGCGGTATCGGCACCTACGCGGCCCATCGCGGCAAGAAACGAGCCGAATTCTACACGGACCCGCAACTGAAGGACGACTACAAGTCGACCCTCCGCTACGTGCTGATGCGAACCAACACGATCACCGGCGTCCCCTACCGCGAAGACAAAGCGATCCTTGCCTGGCAATTCGGTAACGAAATGCACAGTGCCCCAGACGTCTGGATCACTGAGATGGCCGCCTATATCAAGAGTCTGGATCCAAACCACCTGGTGGCCGAAACTCGCCACCAACCGGGGCAGACGTTGCTCGTCGATGCGAATGTTGATCTGGTGACGCGGCACCTGTATGCCAATTATGGTGGTGTCGAAGGCGGTTGGCCCGCGGCGATCCGCAACGAACTGGCGAAGCTGCAACGCGAGCGGCCGCTGTTCATCGGCGAGTTCGGACCCTACATCGACGGCAAGATGTTCACCCACGCCAACGTGGTGGACAAGTTGCGGGAATTCCTCGATTTCGTGAAGTCCGAGCAGGGCATCTCCGGTGCGATGGTCTGGAGCATGTACTTCCACCACCAGGACGGCGGCTTCTATTGGCACCAGATCATGACCTATCCGGCGGTCTGGTCCTATCACTGGCCCGGGTTCCCCAGTGCCGACGCCCAGCGGGAAGAGGGCATTATGACGGCCATGCGAGAAGCGGCGTTCGAGATCCAGGGACTGCCGGTTCCGCCCCTGCCCCTGCCCGACGCACCCGAACTGCTCCCAATCGGCAACGTGCCCCTGCTCACCTGGCGGGGTTCGGCCGGTGCGTCGGGTTACAGCATCCAGCGTTCTTCGGCAGCCGAAGGGCCGTGGACAACACTGGCCGAAAACGTCTGCGATGCCGACATCGCCTACCGGCCCCTTTACAGCGACACGTCGGCCCGTGTGGGCGAAACCTGGTTCTACCGGGTGGCCGCCCGCAATGCTTCCGGCATTTCCCCACCTTCCAACGCGGTCGGACCAATCGAGGTGAAGGGCGTTTGCCTGGTGGATGAATTGCAGGATTTTTCCCGCGTCGATACGAAATCCGATGGTCTCGTGCTCAACAACGATTACAACGCGATGTACGCCGAGTACTTGTTTCGTGCCAAAGGGAGCAGGGGCGACTGGGTGACCTATCGGGTGCCGTCCCCGATCCAACGGGTCAAGGTGGTGGCCTTCTTTGCCGAGGATCTCAGCGACCTGACCCTGGAGACATCCGCCGACGGTGCGACGTTCACTGCCCTGGAACCCGATCGCAAGGAGCGCCGCTTGCCCTCGCCTCCCGGCGGTGCGGCAGGGAAACAACGCAGAACGATGGTGGAATACGAATCACCGGTGCCAGGAGGACAGCACTTCCTGAAGCTACGCTGGAACGGTGCGGCGGAACTGGACCGCGCAGAATTGTATTACTGACGGCGGCCGGAGAACACGTTGCTCCTTTCGGTCATGCCCTGCGGTGTGCCGGAACGTTACCGCCCGTGAAATGATGGAATGTTGGGCAGAAGACGCAATCTGACCTCACGGAGTGTCTTCCCGTCGAAATCGGCAAGTTGTTTCTTTGCCGTTCCTGATGGACATAAGGTGATCTGGTAACGGAGAGTTTTATGAGTCACAAGATGGATACGGATCGGCTCAAGGCCCTGCGCGACACGATCGAGCAGGTGACTTTTTCCCGGCCGGAGGAAGAAATCATCCAACGCTACGAGCGGCTCTACACGGGCGCGGTCAACGACGTGATGCGCGAAATGTGCCTGGTGAACCAGGCCTTGCCTCCCCAAATCGTTCCGCTGCGCGACGAGATGGTCGTGGCCGGCTTCGCGTTCACGATCCGCTCGGCCGCCGACCCGACCCTGGGGGGCGAACTGGAACTGCGAGTCAAAATGCTCGATGAGTTGCGCCCCAACATGGTTTGCGTATGGAATGCCAACGGGCTGGACGGCGCTTCCCATTGGGGCGGCGTGATGACCCGGGCGTCGCGGAAACGCGGAATCCGCGGCGCGATCATCGACGGCGGTATCCGCGACACCAAAGACATTCTGGAACAGGGTTTCCCGATCTGGTACCGTTACCGAACCTCGAACGGCGCCTTGTCGCGATGCAAAATCACTCACTACCAGGCGCCCGTCGTCATCGAAGGAGTGATCGTCAAGCCGGGCGATCTGATCCTGGCCGATATTGACGGGGTCCTGGTCGTGCCCCGCAAGATCGTGGAGGCGGTACTGGAGCGGGCCGAGGCCATCGAGCGGAACGAGGGAGAGATCAAGGGATGGGTCGACGCCGGGTTGCCGGCAGAAACCATCCACGAGCGGGGCGGGTATTTTTAGAAGCCCTGACAAAACGTACGAGTTTCCCACGGGCATGGTTGTGCACAACCCGTGGTTTTGTTAGCGGCTCGTGGCAATCGTGTGGCACGTCCCAGAGCCCGAGGGGATGGGTGGTGGGAAGCACCCAACCACGCCCTTCGCACGCCCAGGGACGTGTCACCCTCACAGACAGGCCCTCAGCAGACGCAAGGAAGAACGATGGCATCCTCGTCGCCCCTCGTTGCAGCGCCGGACGGAAAGGAGACGGTCCGATCCAAAGGGATTCCCTACAAATGGGAGATGCTGATCCTTTTGTGGGTTGCGTTCACCTTCAATCAAGGCGACCGCCAGATCTACAACAACCTGCTGCCGCAGATCCAGCCCAGCCTGCAATTGAGCAACGAGCAAGCGGGACTCGTGGCCACGATCTTCAATGCCGTTTACGGGATCCTGGTGCCCCTGAGCGGTTATGTCGGCGACGTCTTCCGGCGAAAATGGGTCATCGTCGGGGCCCTGATCCTGTGGAGCAGCGCTACGCTTCTGACCGGGTTGGCGGGGGGAATCCTCGGGCTGATCGTGTTCCGGGGCCTGGCCACGGGGGGCGGTGAAGCCTTCTACTACCCCTCGGCCAATTCGCTCATCGGGCAGTTGCACCAGCGGACCCGTGCGCTGGCCATGGGGATTCATCAGACCGCCAATTACGTGGGTGTGGCGCTGAGCTTCATCGGCGCGTACGTGGGCGAGCTTTACGGCTGGCGGAACGCCTTCTACCTGTTTGGCGGCCTGGGGATCGTATGGGCGGTGTGGATGGCCTTTCGGATGGAAGACACGCCCCATTCCCGCGACGACTCCAACGCCTCGCGGCGTCCGCCGGTGGGCGAGGTGCTCAGATACGTTGCGGGAAAACCCACGGTGATGTGCCTGGCGGTGTCGTTCGCCTGCCACGTCTTTGCCAACATCGGCTACCTCACGTGGATGCCGACTTTCCTCCACGAGAAGTTCGAGCTGGACCTCACGAAGGCCAGTTTCTGGGCCCTTTCGGTTCACTACGCGGCCTCGGCACTGGGGGTTCTGGTTGGCGGGCACCTTTCCGATCGACTGGTAATCCGGCGGCGAGCGGCCCGGATGGAGTTCGAGTGGCTTGGCCTGCTGCTGAGCGCTCCCTTTCTGATCTGGATGGCCCATGCCGGCAGCCTGGCATTATGCCTGACGGCCTCCGGGCTCTACGGCGTCTTCCGCGGCATCTATGACTCGAATCTG
>CAYSCH010000045.1:0-36466 GCA_964429355.1 uncultured Planctomycetaceae bacterium
AGGTCGACTGCCAGCTTGCCGAACGTGGATTCTCCATGCGGGAGATCACGACCATAACCTTCCAGCCGCGAGTGCTGAGCACCGTGCCCGGGACGATGGTTCCCAATCGCGTGGAGGGAAATTGCTCGTTTCAATCGCGTGGTACGGCGTTTGGTGTGTCAAATTCTCAAGGGGGAACGGGCACCTTTACTGCCGTCCGGCAGGCCGACAATTCATGGCTTGTGACGGTCAACTTGTCGCGCCGGCGCGACGAAGGCTGGCTGGTGTATTCGGTTGCGTGGTTACTGAAATAGAAAACACGGGCTATATGTTGACGAGGAGCATTCGATGTGGACGGACAAATCAGCCGGACATGCGTTTCGGGTCTTGGTTGTTCTTGTGACCGCCCTGCCCGCGTGGGCCGGCGGCTCGGAGCCGTCGACGGCACCGAAGGATGCCCCCTCGAGCAGCCCGCCCGTGTGGGAGTTTCGTGGCCTGGTACCCGGCACGACCCCGGAGGCGGCGCTGATTGCCGATCCGCGCTGGGGGGAACCGGTCGCGAGAACGACGTCTGAAAACGCCTTGGAAGTGCTTCGCTACAAGGTGGCCAAACACGACGTTGATGTTTCGGTTCGTGACGGCATCGTACAGTCGATCGACATTGCTCTTCCCGCAGGAACCACGTTGGACAAAGTCGTTCACTCGTTCGGCCTGAAGGACCCCCTCCCCGACGGCCCGCTTCCCCAGCCGGCCAGAATCGGCCCCGCCGTGTCTGACGATCTTCAGCCCCGCCAATTCGCCTGCGGCCGATTCGTCGTCTTTGTGGTCCCCGATCCAGACAGCCCCACGGCCAGGCTCATGCGGTATTACGGGCCGGATACGGTCGTGGAGCATCCGTATCTGGCGGTTATCTGGTTTCGGGGATACGAAGCCCTGCTCGACGACATGGTATGGCTCGGCGAGCTCTCCGGTAGCGCGAGCTTTGCCGGCGATGTCAAGAGATTATTCAAAGACAGTCCGTTGGCTCAGACGCTCTCGTCGCCCGACTATGCCCAGCGTCCATGGATCGTTGGCGTCAGCCGGAGCGAGTCGGGACCGGTCTTCACCGTTTTCCTCCCCACGTCCGACATCGGCTCCTTCCTTCGGCAAGCCGGACCGGGTGTGGCCTCGTTGAACGAACCTTCCCCCGGAAACTTGCAGTTCTATTTGCCATTCACCGGTTTCGACTGGTACGCGACCCAGTACCATGCGCGGTGGGCGGCTGTCAGCCATCAGCCTCTTGCCGATCAGGCACTGGTCGACGACCCCGAGCAACTCACGTCGGATTACTCCAGCGGATGCGATCTGGCAGCCCGCGTCTACGTGGCGAAGATCCCGGTCGACATCCGGAAACAATGGCTCGTGCAAATCGCCGGCGGCCTCCAGGCGGCTCTCGCGAACACCCGCCCGCAGGACCCGACTGCTCCCGCCGAACAGCTCGCGCTGAACGACGCCATGTTTCGGCAGAACCTGGCTGGACTCGTGCAGTTGTTCGCGAGTGTTGACCATGCCACTGCCCGATGGTCTCTCGACAGAGAAACGAAGACCGCGCAGTTGGAACTCGTTGTGACTCCCAAGTCCAACACCCGCATGATGGAGAATCTGGAAAAGTTCGGCGATACGGCTCGGACCCGATTTGGCGGATTTCATTTCCCGGATGCGGCAGTTTCCCTGCATGCTTGTGGCGAGCAAAAGACCGGCGACTTGAGCCAATGGGAGTCAACCCTATCTCTCTTGCACAAGCAGTTTCAACAGGGTTTGAACTCGCCGTCCATCCCGCCCCAGGACGCCGCGATTCTGCAGCAGTTGTGGGAAGCCTTGATGCGCGCCGTGGATCAAACCGTTCGCACCGGCCGCAGTGACCTTGGCGCAGCGTTGGTTTGCCGCGGTGGGAAATGGACGGCAGTCGCAGGGGTCTACCTGGCCGGCGCAGCGAAACTTGACGCGCCGTTTCGGAGGCTCGCCGCCACCCTTGGTAACAAGAATGCAGATATCCAGATTCGGCTCGACGCCGAGCAGCTCGCCGACCTCACCCTCCACACTCTATCTTTTCCGATAGACCCAAGCAGTCCACTTGCCGAGCTGTGCGGGGCACGGCTGAATACGGCCGTCGGCCTGCGGCCCGATATCGTGTACCTTGCCTTCGGCAATCAGCCTTTGGCTGTGGTGAAGGAAGCCGCCGCACAGTCCGCTCTGGCCATGTCCCGACCGATGCCGCCGCTCGATCTCCGTCTATCCCTGGGAAGACTGGCTGAACTGGTCGCCGCGGCAAGTCCGGAGCCGATTCAATCCGAAACGCGAAAGATCGCCGCCCAGGAACAAGCCGGCAGCGGCAAGGACCATGTGATCATGACTCTGGATCAGAACGCTCGCAGTCTGCGATCTCGGATCACTGCGGAAGAAGGCGTTTTGCGGGTTCTTGCCACGGCATGGGCTGACGCCATACCGCGCTGAAAGACCCGACACAAACGTACGCCTCTTGCTGACCGACTGCGCTTTGAGAACAGTCGACACTGGCTCCAGGCTAGCCGGGTTGATAGACTGGATGCCTGAAACAGGCAGTTCCCACAGGCCATCCGCCGCCCCAATGCCCCTTCACGTTGGAGTCCCACCGATGTTCGATCGCCGAACCTTTCTTGCCCTTTCCCTGATGCTTCTGCCTGCCGGAGCGGTCGTTGCCGCCGACCCGATGAAGGCCTTGATCGTGGACGGCCAGAATAACCACAACTGGAAAGAAACGACCCCTGTCTTGAATCGCCTGCTGGAAGAGACCGGGTTGTTTACCGTCGACGTGGCCACCTCGCCCAGCCAAGGTGAAGACATGAGCGGCTTCAAGCCGAACTTCGCTGCCTACCAGGTCGTGGTCAGCAATTACACGGGCGACTCGTGGCCGGAAGAAACGAATCAGGCCCTGATCGACTACATGAACGCCGGCGGCGGACTGGTGATCTTCCACGCTGCCAACAACGCGTTTCCCAAATGGAAGGAATACAACGAGATGATCGCCGTCGGCGGATGGGGGGGCCGGAATCGAGAGAGCGGGCCCTACCTCCGCTGGCGCGACGGACAGGTCGTTCGCGACGACGTCGCGGGACCGGGGGGCGGGCACGGCCCACAGCACGAGTTCCAGATCACCGTCCGCGAGCCCAATCATCCGATCACCAAGGGTCTGCCGCCGGTCTTTATGCACAGTGCCGACGAACTCTACAGTTGGCTCCGCGGTCCGGCCAAGAACGTCACCTTGTTGGCAACGGCATTCTCTGACAAGGAGAAGAACGGAAGCGGAGAGCATGAGCCGATGCTGATGACCATCGAGTACGGGAAAGGCCGCGTGTTCCACACGGCCTTCGGCCACGCGGGCATCCAGTGTGCCAGCGTGGCTTTCATCACGACGTTCCAGCGGGGCACGGAGTGGGCCGCCACCGGCAACGTGACGATTCCGGTTCCCGACGATTTCCCCGGACCGGATGCGCCGGTAGTGCGGAAGTAGTCGACACGATCAGCCGGCCGCATAGGGTCGTTCCCAACCTTAATCTTGACCGCACTGGTGATCTTAGAGCCGCTGACAAAACCGCCGGCTGTGCACATCCATGATTGCAGCTGGAAATCTGTAACCTCGCTCCCCCCTCGCGCATCCAAAGGATGTCGACCGATTCGATCTCTGCGCTGAGTATGGCCGGCGTGGAGTTCATCGGATTTGCCCACGGCATGGAGGTCCCTGTGCCTGACCGACTGCTCAATTCGTCAACCAGCACCGTGACCAAGGAGGACCTGGAGGCGATTCTCGACGGGCTGGTCGAGGGGATCGTGACGCTGGACGATACCGGTGCGATCCTCGGGATCAACCGCGCCGCCTGCGAGATCCTGGAGACGGAAAGGCCCGCGGCCCTGGAAACGAAATGCTGCGATCTCCTGGGTCGCCAACTCTGCCAGTCGGCGGCGGGCATTCGCCAGTCGATCCGCAGCGGGGAGCCGATTCGTGACGTCCAGGTGCCCGTCCAGACCAACTCGGGCAAGCGCAAGGTGCTCCAGTTCCAGACCACGATGCTGCCGCCCCGTGCGGGCCGTCCTCGCAGCAGCGTGCTGCTCTTCCGCGACGTGACCGAGCTGGTTTCCCTCCGCGAGAACCTCGAGCGGCGCTATCGGCTTCACAATCTGGTGGGCAAGAGCAAGCCGATGCAGGAGATCTTCGAACTTGTCACCGAGGTGGCCGACTCGGATGCAACCGTGTTGATCGAGGGAGAGAGCGGGACGGGGAAGGAGCTGGTCGCGCGGGCGATCCATCACCTCGGTCCGCGATCGGCGGGCCCCTACGTGGCCGTCAACTGTTCCGCCCTGGCGGAAGGCGTTTTGGAGAGCGAGCTGTTTGGCCATGTGCAGGGGGCCTTCACGGGCGCCGCACGCGACAAGCGGGGGCGGTTCGAGGCGGCCGCCGGGGGCACCATCTTCCTGGACGAGATCGGCGACGTGGCGCCGGCGATCCAGGTCAAGCTGCTCCGCGTGCTCCAACAGCGGGTCATCGAGCGGGTGGGGAGCGACGAGCCCGTGCCGGTCGATATTCGCGTGATCGCCGCCACCAATCGCCCCCTGGCACAGATGGTTGCGGAGGGGAGTTTTCGCCGCGACTTCTACTACCGGCTTCGAGTCGTGCCGATCCACCTCCCGCCGCTGCGGGCGCGCCGGGATGATCTGCCGCTCCTGGCCCAGCACTTCGTGGAACGATTTCGGGAAGAGACCGGCCGCAACGTGGAAGGATTGGATCCCGAGGCAACGGCCTTGCTGCTCGACTATCCCTGGCCGGGCAACGTGCGGGAACTCGAGAATGCGATCGAATACGCGTTCGTCAAGGTCCGTGGTGGGCTGATCCGCCCGGAGCACCTTCCGCCCGAGCTGCGAAATCCTTCCGCGGCGATGCCGGCCGCATCGTGCGAAGACGACCTCTCTTCGATGGAACGCCGTGGCGTGCCGGACGAGGTCGCGATCCGCCACGAGCTTCACCAGGCCGGCTGGAACATTGCGAGGGCAGCGAGGCATCTGCGGATCAGCCGGACCACACTCTACAAGCGGATCTCCGAACTGGGGATCGACCGGCCGTTGGAGTGATCCTACGCCAGCGCTTCCCTGCAGAACTGGACGCACTTGGCCACTTCCTTGACGGCGTCTGAATCCGCGGGTACGTCGTATTCCAGCTCGATGTCGGCGGGGAAGGTGAGCTTGTTCCTCTTCATGTACTGGAGGACGCGGCCAATGGGAGTTTCGCCCTCGCCGAAGGGCATGTTGGGACCGTTGTCGCGATTGCGGTCCTTCAGGTGCAGGCTGAGGATCCGGTCGCGGAACTTCTCGATGATGTGGAGCGGCGGCTCGTTGGTGCCGGCCAGGTAGTGGCCGATGTCGAAGTTGATACCCAGATACTTGCCATGGGAGAGAATGTCGCCGTCGTAGGTGGTCGGCTTCATCTGCGTGTGGTTGTGGAAGCCGATCATGATCTCGTGCTTGTCGGCAATCGGGCCGAGCCGCACGGCGGCTTCTTCCGAGAGCTCGCGGGTGATGCCCTTGGCACCGAGGGCCTTGGCAACCTGGAAGTAGTATTCGATCTGCGCGTCGGGCATGCCCGCATTGCCGATGTCGCCGAACTTGACGATGTGGATGTTGACGCCGGCGTCGTTGTACATTTTTCGCAAGGCCACGAAACGATCCATGGGGGCCGAGAGCCGCCAGTCGAGAAGGGCCTTGTTATCATTCTTCGTCGCAGCGGAGGCCCCGGCGAACTGTTCGGCCGGATCGCCCATGAGTTCGACCGAACTGATGCCGCACTGGAGAATGTATTTGAGGAGATCCTCGGCGCTGCCGGGCATGGAACGGTAGCTGTAGGTGATAACCCCGATCTGGACGCCGCCAAAGTTGGAGTTGGGCCTGGCGTCGGCGGCGCGGGCTATGCGGGGCATCATGGACGAGGCGGCCAAGGCTGCGGTGGTGCCAAGGAACGTTCTTCGGGAGAGGCTCATCTTCTGGTCTTGCATGACTATTTCTCGCTCAGCAGGTGGGACAGAGACAGATTGGGCTCGCTCCCCGAAAGGAGCTTGCAAGAACTCTCATGATAGACTGGCGACTTCGTCGAAGTCCATCTCTCCAGTCATTCAATGCGAACACGAGACGATTTCCGGGAAACTCCTTCTCGCGAAAATCCGTCGCTTTCGGCCAGTCGGCGAACGGCATCGCAGGACATTTCCGAACCAGAGGATAAACCGGTTGTTGCGGCGGCGTCAAGCATTGGTGACGATCAGAGTTGTTACTGTGCACCGTGTCAGCGATCCGCCGCCCTTTCCACCGCCCGCCAGACCCTGAGGAGATTCCCACCCCAAATCTTGGCAATATCCTGTTCCGAATAGCCGCGGCGGAGCAAGGCCGCCGTGACATTGGGACTGTCGGCATGGTTGTCGAAGCCTTGCACGCCGCCGCCATCGAAGTCGCTGCCGATGCCGACGTGATCGATGCCGGCGATCCTGACGGCTCGATCGAGATGAGTCAAGCACTACCTCTCGATTTGAACGAGGCCCGTAGTGCCGTCGACCGTGACGATCTGGCCGTTGCGGAACTGGAGCATGGCACCGCGGACGGACATGACGGCCGGCAGGTGCATCTCCCGGGCGGTCACGGCGCCGTGGGAGAGGGGCCCCCCGCTTTCGGTGATGAGCGCGGAGGCGCTGTAGAAAAGCGGTGTCCAAGTAGGGTTCGTCGTTCGGGCGACGAGGACGGCTTGTTTGGGGAAGACAGCGAAGTCGTCGGTCGTGTGCACGACGAAGCACGGACCGGTCGCCCGGCCAGGGCTTCCCGGCAGGCCGCGGAGCACATCCTCGCCAATCGGCGCGACGGCCATTTTCGCCTCGAGGGACCAGTCCGGGGTCCGCTTCCATGCGGCAGCGTAGGATTGTTTCGCCTCGCTGATCTTCCGGCCCAGGTCGCCGGCGTTCTGATCGGAGGGATCAACAACGAATCTCTCGAGATCCTCCTTTCGGGCAAAGAACACGTCTTCCGGCTGGTCGACGATCGCCCGGTCCTTGAGGCGTTCTCCGAGGGCGATCGCGGCTCGGCGGGCGATAGGATTGAGGCGCGTGGTCTGATAGTGTTCCAGGTCGTCGAGCGTGGTATAAGTCCGAGCGAGGCGGATGAGTTCGCGGAAGAAGAACCGGAGTCCGTCAGGAATCTCGCCGAGAAATGCCAGTTCCGTTTCGCCGTAGCGGAGACGTTGTTTCCGGGCAGTTTCGGCTGGTTCCTCGTCGGCGCCGCCGCGAAGAACGAGAGCGACGGAATCAAGGACAATCCAGGGTTGCGAGCCCCACGTGGGCTGGAGATAGTCCATGTCGACCTCGCGGTGGCCATGGTCTTCGAGAAAACGCTGGAATCTCACGTGGAAGTCGGGGAAGCCGGCGAGGATATTCTGTTCCCAGGCCTGGCGGCCACCGTGCAGAAGTGCCGCCGCCAATCGTTCCTTGCTGCGAGCCATCTGAGCCAGCGTATGCAATTCGGCGTTGACGACCGCCGTTTTCGTTTCGCATCCCGCAAGCAGGCCGTCGACAAGAGGGAGAGCCCGTTCGGCACCCACTACCATACAGACCAGGCCGTGGAGCAACCGGTGCAGGAAGGCCTGCGTCATCGAGATGGCGATATTGGGCAGGAAGTAGTCGGCGGCGACCTCGAGGATTTCGGTCATGTGACGCCAGACTCCGTCGAGGTCGGCGTCGTCGAGGCGAACGGCGGAGAGCCGCCCGAGGCGGATCAGATACCGGTCCAGATCGCGGGCCCATTGGACGGGCAGGTCCATGACCCAGGAGTAACGTTCCCGCAGTTGCGGGACAGCGGCGGTAAGTTCTTCGGTGTTGCGGGCGCGGACCGGGCGGTGAAGGGCGAGCAGTTCCACGGCCGTCTGGTTGCCGTAGATGTATTCGTCGATGCGAGAGAACCAGTCGCCTTGGATGACCGGGAGACCCATGAGCTGGAGAGAATGGGTCAGGGAGGCCCGGAAAGCGGTACTGATGAAGTCCCACGAGAGGGGCGACATGGGATTGGGGAACCGCTCCGCCGATTCATCGCGGGTCCAACGGGGCTGGAACGTCGTCACGGGCCGGGACTGGAACAGGTAGAGCCGGCCGTCTCTTCTGCCCCATTCGATATCCTGGGGCCAACCGTAGTGATCTTCGATCCGGAGGAGCAAGCGGGCCAGGTCGCGAAGGTGTTCCACGGCGAGGCAGGGAACGTCGCTGCGGTCGGCGGGCACAGGCTGGGTCGCTGTCCCGTCCGGCGTGGCGGCGACCATGCGATCTTTGTGACCTATCGTCTGGGAGATGATCTCGCAGCCGGTTTTGCTGATTTCGAAGTGGTCGACTTCGCATTGGCCGGAGACAACCGATTCGCCCAGGCCGTAGTTGGCTTCAATGACCAAGCGATCGAGCCGCCCGGAGACGGGGTGGATGGAGAATGCCACGCCGGCGACTTCGCACTCGACCTGGTACTGAACAACGACGGCCATGCGGGCGGCGCGTTGGGAAAAGCCCTGGTGATGCCGATAAGCTACCGAATGGTCACCCCAGAGCGAGACGAAACAATCGCGGACACTGTCGACGACGGAGTCGTCGCCACGGACATTGAGGTAGGTCTCGTGCTGGCCGGCAAAGGCTGCTTCGGCCAGGTCCTCGAAAGTGGACGATGACCGGACGGCGAAGGCTGCGCCGTTTGACCCGCCGCCGATTTCGGCGCGAAGCTTCGTGAGGGAATCACGGACTGCACGGGACACTTCGTCGGGGAGTGAGACTTGCGACAGCCGGCCCCGCAGCTTCTCACATTGGGTCCGGAGCCGGTCAGGGCGATCGTAGTCAAAGGCGGCAAGCTCGGCATCGAGCCAATCAAGGCCTTCGATGAACGCCTCGTAGGCCTCGGCAGTGACCACAAAGCCTGGGGGCACATTGAATCCGGCTTGGGTCAGGGCGATAAGGTTGCTCCCTTTTCCGCCCACGGAGGCAACGGGCAGCGACCGGTCGAAGAAGGCTATCAATGCCATGTCTTGGCTCTCCTGGGCTGGCGTTATGCGGCCGGTTCGGGGGTTGTTGCGCCGGCGGCGGTTGAAGTGTCCGGATTGAGTCGTTGTTGAAGCGATCGGATGGCCGCCAGGATCTCGCGTCCCTCGGCCGCCAACTCTTTCTGGCGATCTCGGTGAAACAAGAAGTACAGGAATGTTCGGGTCCGGCGGACGGCTCCGCCTGTGCGTTCTGCATAGAGAATGGCGTACCACCCCGTGTATGGAATGGCGAGGCAGTAGATTGCTGCCCACACCGGCGGAAGGAGGAGGCAGATCGTTCCCAACAGAATCGCGTAGTACAACGGGAAGACGATGAAGCTTGGATAGATGACATTGGTCGCCCAATGGTCCTTGTCGGTGGAAAGTTCTTGCGCGACGGCGCGGACGATGCAGTAGGGGATGAGATGATGGATTGTTCCGAAGAGCGCCAGGGGGGCCCCGACAAGCAACAATTCGAGTTCGCGGACAACGAACAACACGGCTCGGCCAAGGTGGAGGGGAAGATAGACCTCGGCGGGAGCAATACCGCAGCGTCTCAATGCCGAGCGATACCGGCGAATTCTTGTTGAAAGCGCGTCGAGTTCAGAGCCGGCTGAATCAATCAGCCGGCGGTAGCCGTCCTGGAGCCTGCCGAGGAGGCGAAACCAATCGGCGGCCGAGTTCTTTCCCGTTCCCAGGGGTAGGGGGCGTTCTGCCCCAGTGACCGCGATATCGGCTGCCCAGGTGAGGACGAGCGATTCCCGGCGGGTCTCGAAGTTCAGAGTGAGCGACTCGATCCTCCGGCGCAATTCGGTGGTGAGACCGGCAGGCTTGCTTTCGGGATGTTCCTGCAACCATTGGTTGGCCGAGAGCGGCTGGCCGAAACGCAACCAGACCGAGGAACGAAAACGATCCTTCTCGGTGTACGAAAGACCCACGGGGACAATCGTCAGTGCCGCTCCGTCCGCCTCTTTGCGGGCGTAGTCCAAGGCGAGACGAGCAGGACCGGCCAGGAAAGGGCGCATGTGCGGATCCGAGTGGCTCACGCCCTCGGGAAAGATGCAGACGGCACCGCCGCGGGCCAACTCTCTGCGGCATCGGCGCAGGCTCTCCACGTTGTGTCGCAGTTCCGCTCCCTGGCCGACATCCTGCTGGCGATGAAAGGTGATCACCCCCATGGCCGGCATGAGAAAGGCCAAGAAACCGTTCTTGGCAAGGGTGTTCTTTGCGGTGAGCGTAACGGGCCGGTCCAAGGCATTGAGGAGTACCAGCGGATCGACCAGCGCGTTGCTGTGGTTGGCCACGAGCAGGAGCGGACCGGTGGGGGGAACATTTTCCTGGGCTTCCACGTCGATCCGCCGGAAGAACAGGCCCAACACGATCCGCGAGAGTGTGCGGAAAAGGTGATAGAACATGCTACGTTTTTTCTCCTGCCGATGGTTCGACCAGGGCCGGCGCAAAAGCCCGCCGTGCGATCCAGGTGCAGGTCGACGCAATGAGAGTGCCGGCAATCAGGTCGACCACGTAGTGGTAGCGGAGGAACACCGTGGCAACGTAGATCAAGAGGACGATCGGCAGGTAGGTCAACCCTCGAAGCCGGTTCGATTGGAGATCGAACAGGCAGAGGTACAGGGCGCAGCCGATATGCAGACTTGGGAACGCCCCGTGAGGGCCACCCGCGGCTTCTACTCCGGCCAGCACGGCCTGGTAGAAGGCACCACCGGTCAAGGCCACCTCATAGTCGGCCGCATGGTACACCACCGGGCCGTGGGCCGGTAGAAACAGGTAACCGAGAAAGCTGACGGCATAGGTCAGTACCCAACCGGTGAGAAACACGTCTCGTTCCCCCGGGTCTCTCCCCAGGGAGTTCAGCAGGAGCGAAAGGTAGACATAGGGAATGAAAGCACCGTAGACGAAACTGTAGAACTCCACCCAGCCCGCCGATTGGTATGGCTGGATTGCCAGGCTGGGATCGAATCCCAACAGCCGCTGGTCCAGCCGTGACAGGAAACCATCGGCCAGATAGGGCATGGCGGCAAAACCAAGTTTCCCCAGCGTGGTATAGAGCGTGAAAACGACGCCGGCCGTTATGAGCGGGCGAAGATAGCCAACCTTAGGGCTGTTCGGCCAATGGGCGAAGAACCAGAAGGCAACGGCAAAGACTGCCAGCAGACCAATGTGGACTGCCAGCAGGCCGATACCTACCGTCTCCAAACGGACGACAGCCGTGGCTACTGCGAGAAGTAATACGGCCAGTACGATGCCGTCGCTTGGATGGATTCGCCGGCTTTCCGTCAAATGGTGCAAACTCATATCGACTCAAGGCGGGACCGGGAGGAGGATTATAACGCCCAAATGACGTCGCACAGTTCTTGGAGGATTCTGGCGTACCGTCTCAGCCATGGCTCGCTCTGGCCACCTCCCGCCAGACCCGCAGGAGATTCCCACCCCAAATCTTGGCAATATCCTTTTCGGAATAGCCGCGGCGGAGCAAGCCGGTGGTGACGTTGGGACTGTCGGCATGGTTGTTGAAGCCCTGGATGCCTCCTCCGCCGTCGAAGTCGCTGCCGATGCCGACGTGATCGATGCCGGCGATCTGAACAGCGTGATCGATATGGTTGAGGTAGTCGTCGAGCGTGGCAACGGGAAAGCGTCTGGCGATCTGGTCCACGCCCGTTTGCCAGTCTTTTCGTTGTTCAGCGGTCGCTTGATCCAGGTTGGGTCGGCTGGCGCCGCCGGGGATGGCGGTTTGCCGGGCCAGTTGCTCCAGGGCCTTCTGACGCTCGTCCGCCCCAGGAGTGAGGAACTCAGGGACGGCGACGACCTGCACCACACCGCCGTTCTCGGCCAGTTCATGCAGTTCGGAGTCGTCGAGGTTGCGGGGGTGGTCGTAGACTCCTTTGCAGCCCGAGTGGCTGGCGAGGATCGGGGCGCGGCTGAGGGCGATGACCTGGTGAAAGGTACTTGACGCCACGTGGGAGACATCGATCAGGATCCCCAGCCGATTCATTTCGGCCACGACTTGGCGGCCGAAAGGGCTAAGGCCGTTATGCTCGCTGGCCTTGTCGCCGAGCCGGCTTCGCGGGAAGCAGGAGTCGCAGATCTGGTTGTGTCCGTTGTGGCTCAAGGTGATGTAGCGGACGCCGAGACGATAGAACTTCTCGACGTTGCCCAGATCGGTTCCGATCGGGTAACCGTTCTCCAGACCGATCATGATGGCCCGTTTGCCCGAGGCGGCGATTCGCTTCGACGGCATCAGGTGATGTGGCCAGTTCGCAGCGGTCGGGGTACTGGCGGGTGAGGCGCTCAATGGCCTCCAGGAGGTCCAAGGCTTGCTGGTGGACGTTGCGGTAGGCTTCGGGGTTGCGCGGGCCCTGGCCGGTGTAGACGGCCAGGAAGACCCCGTCGACGCCGCCGGTTACCATCTTGACCAGGTCGCACTTCAATTCGGGGTTGTCGACACCCGGGTCGAGCTCGGCGGTGGCGTAATGCGTGCCGAAGATGTCGACGTGGGAGTCGATGGTCAACAGGGACTGGTGGATTCGGCTCGCGTTCCGGAGAAATGCGTCGTCAGGAATGGACGGATCGGCGGCGGTTCCCGGGGTAGGAATCTCATCGGCCATTCCGCTGAGGGGTCTGTATGCCGGTAACAGCAGCCCGGCCACGGTACCGCGGGCGGTCTGGCACAAGAAGCTCCGGCGGCAGATCGTTTTCATATCAGGTCAACTCTTCGAGGCAAATGTCGGTAAGATTGCAGGGGCGACGGATCATACACAGACCAAGGAGAAATGCGCTTTTTATGCTGAACTTCGGTAGTCGCGACGTGAGTTGGCCAACGAGGGAGCAGGTCTGCCGCAATTCCCTCTGCTGGAAGATCGGAAACGTCAGGCGATCTGGATCTTCAGCTCTCCGGAAATATCGCGGGTTACGGCCTCAAACGCGAAACCGCAGAAGGTCTGCGGGGTGGTTTGCGCCGGTTGGCCGTTCAAGGTGATGGATCGAGGCTTCTCTTGCGGTTTGAGGAACAGGAGCGTGGCCTCTGCAAGGGGCTGGGGGGCGCGGAGCGTGAAGGCCTGGTCGGAGTCGAAGTCGGCTCGAACACCGCGGCGCAGCAATTCCCACTGGCAGATCTGATCGTTCTTCCACCACTCCATTCCACAGGTCCGGCCGTAGTCGACCAGCCCGCAAATGGTATCGGCCACGTGGGGCTTGAGGATGTGGGCGGGATGGAAGAGGAAGTGGGCAACCCCGTGATGCCGGAGCGCCGAATCGAGAAGGGGCTTGCCGTATTCGGCCGGACAGACAATCACCAGATCCTGGGTCAGCATGTTGACTTCGAGCACGTTGAGGCGGCGGGGGGAACGACATTCGTCGTCGAGCGGGTAGTAGGGCTGGGAACCGCCGAGAGCGAAGCCGATCACGCCCTTCTTGCTCGGCCCGCGAGTCTGGTCCGACTGGATGCCGACCTCTTCGCACCAGCGGAAGAAATCGAGCCGGTGCTCCCAACGGGTGTAGTGGTTTTTGTTGGAGATGATTCTGTCGAGCCCGGCTTCAGCCAGGAGCCAGTGGTGCTGGAAGATGAAGTTCTCCTTGGACCAGGATGTCTTCTCCTCGCCGGCCTTGGCATCGTAGTGGAGGGCGATTTCGAACTGCTGGTCCTTCAGGGTCTGGTAGAATTCCCGCGGATAGCCGCCGGGGTAGAGAGTGCACCAGGTCGATTTGATCTTGGCCCGGTTCATCACCTCCAGCATGGCCACGGCCTTCTCGGGATCGTTGCCGTCGGTATCGTGGGAAATGTGGCCCACCGCCTTGAGTGCCCGGGGCCAGTACCAGAGGACAGGGAGGGTGAGCCCCTGCTGGGCGGCGAGGTGGAAGATGCTTCGCAGGATGATTTCCCGCAGTTCGTCGCTGATCGGTTCGAGAAAGACAGGCACGTTGTCGGGGGCCATGGGGGTGCGGTCCCGGTTCCAGTCGAGGACCAGGCCGTCTTCGGCCTTGAGTTCACCGTCGTTAATGGGCGCCGAGTCATCGGGAGAGGGCTTTCCGTCCTGGAGCACGGGCACGCCTTGCTGGATGTGGACGATAGAAAAGATCAGATCAGGGGCCAGGAGAATCGCCCGTCCCTTGGCGAACTGGTTTTCCAGAATGGCGCTGCCTTTGGCGCCCTGGGGGCCCGCCTCGAGGACGGCCAGCGAGGTGGCGGAACCGGGAGTGACCGCATAGCCACCGAAAACATGGAGCGAACTGAGGAGGCCCGCCGTGACCGGGTGGTCCTGAGCGGTGACCTTGATCCAGCCGTCCGCCGAGGCGCGACGGCCCGTGATTCCGAACACCTCGCCGAGGCCCGAGGGACCGCCGATGCCGATCAGCGAACCGCCGTTCTTGACAAAGGATGTGAGGGCTTCGCGCTGGTCGGTCGCCAGTCGCAGGTCGCCGGCCAGGACGACGATGCCGCTGGAGCGTCCGGCGAGGGCCGGGAGGGCGGAAGGAGCCAGTTGCTGGTAGAACACACCTGCTCGTTCCAGGATCTCGGCAATGTATCCCCACGCGGGAGCGCAGGGGTCGACATCGCGGGAGAGTTCCTGCCCGACGACCATGAGGGGTGCCCTATTGGGGATTTCTTCAGGGGCAGCGGCAACGGGCTGTGCCTGCTGCGAGGTCTGCCCGGCGGCGCTCATCGCGTGGAGTGTGAGACAACCGCCCGCGGCAACGGCCGTCTTGAGGAAAGCTCGCCGTGTTGCAGAGTCACCCATTGAGAACCCTCCGAAAAAAATGCCGAGGTTTGCCGCAGGTATCCAGGAGGTGATGGTAACACGACCGGGTGGGGGGCACAATTCCCGCTTGACCTGTCTACAGCTTCACAGTGTAGACTTCTTGAAGCGGACGACCATTTGATGCATGACGAGATTCAGGCATGGCTGAAGAATACACGATCGGGCGGCTGGCCAAGGCGGCGGGACTGAGCCGCTCGACGCTCCTCTATTACGACCGGTTGGGGCTGTTGCGGGCCGACAACCGCAGCGGGGGCAACTACCGGCTCTACTCGGCCGCCGAGGCGGAGCGGTTGCGGCGGATCTGCACCTATCGGGAGATGGGAATCCCGCTGAAGCAGATCGGCGAGCTGATCGACCGGCTCGGGCCAGGCGACACGGCGACGGAGGCGATGCTCGAGAAGCATCTCCGTTCGCTGGAGGGAGAAATCGAATCCTTACGGAAGCAGCAGCGACAGGTGGTTCTGCTGCTGGAACAAATCACTTCCCGGACGTCCAAAGGCGGGAGTGGCAAGACTCGGTCCCGGCGGCCAGGAGCTCAGTCGAAGGGGCTGAAGAAACCTCAATCAGTTATGGAGAAAGATATGATCACGAAAGACCGTTGGGTAGAAATCATGCGTGCCGCCGGACTGAGCGACGACGACATGCACAACTGGCACCGCCAGTTCGAGCGGCTGGAACCGGATGCCCATGAGGAGTTTTTGGAGTCGTTGGGCATCGAGCCCGGCCAGATCAAGAAGATCCGGGAGCACTCCCGGCAGTAGCTCCAGGAACCGGAAACGAACGGCGACGTGTGCTTCTCGGGCCCGCGTCGCCCCTTTTCGAGCCGACGGCAAATTGACCGATCGTGTGAATTGCTGCCGGTGAGATACTCGCCATTCTGCGGCGGCTCCCTTTGTGCCAAGAGCGGAGTGGAGTTGAGAGCGGCGAAGACGGCCCCCCGTCTCCCTTTTTCACCACACACCGATCCATGCGGCGCGTTGATTCGGCGGTTCGGCTATAATGCCTGCCTGGATGCGTTGCCAGAGCGATCGAATACTCTCCTGGATGAAGGGGTGGACTGACACCATGAACCGCACAACGAGCCATAGTCTCGGGGCAATAACGGGCGCTCTGCTGCTGGCGTTTTTGCCATCTGTCGATGCTGCCGCTCCACCTCGGCTCTACCTGCCGCTGGACGGCAGCGCGGAGGCTGCCATCAGCACCGGCCCACCCTCGCCGCAGGGGCTCGCCGCAGGACTGGAATTTCAACCGGGCGTGCGCGACCGGTGTGCCACGATCACGGCCGACTGCCGGTTTCCCACGGCCGGGATTTTTGACGTCCGCCAGGGGACCGTGGCCTTCTGGATCCGCCCGGATTGGTCGGGGAGCGATCCGGCGGGGCGGAGTCTGTTCTGCCTCTACGGCAGTTCACAGGTCAAGGAACCCTGGCTGCGGAACCGCTGGAGCCTGACGGCAGGCGCGGGTCTTTTGCGCTACTGGATCTGCGGCGCCGAGCCGGGGCAGACTGTCTCGCTCAGCACTTCCATTGATGACTGGAAGCCAGCGGAGTGGCACCACCTGGCGATCACCTGGGCGAATATCAACAGTGGCCGCTCCGACGCACAAGTCGCCCTGTACGTTGACGGAAAACTTGCCGAATCGCGCGATGGTCTGCGGCTGGATATTGGCCCGATCAACGACACGTTCGACATCGGACGCGACTCGGACGGCTCGCCCGACTATGCGACGGCCGACTACGACGAGTTCTACCTCTACGCCCAGGCCCTGGATGTCGATCAGATCCGCCAGGCAATCGAGCAACTGCGCTCCGGCAGACTGGCGGCCCCGGAGCCGGCCCGCGCCGGTGCACCGCTGCCCGGCTGGTGGGATAGCGCCTGGCGCTACCGCTGCCGCGCGCGACTGGCGCCGCGACAGCAGCTCAGGCCAGACGCCGCTTTCCGCCTGCCGCTCGACTTTCAGGCCGACCTCCGGGCCCTGGGGATCCATGCGGCGATCGATCGTGCCAGCCTGCGGGTCGTGCCCGTCAGTTCGCAGATGGGTCAGGCCGCCGGCGATGCGGAGCCGCTTGCGGCGGTGGTTCAGCCGGAGGCCCTTTTGTGGCAGCCAGCGACGGGCGGCATGGCCGACCCGGCCGCGGCGGTGGACGTGTACTTTGACGTCTTGGAATACGACACGAGTGTGCCGCTCCTGGCCCGGTTACGGCAGCGCGAGTGGTTACGGCCCGCCCCGTCGGCCTCCTGGTCGCCGGCCGACTACGCCCGTGATGCCTACGGCGATGCCTGGGATTTCAACCAGGATGACGAATTCGAAGGGATCGACGTCTTCGGCAATCGGCCGGAGTGCTTCCGCAACCGGCAGGTCAAGGGCGGCCTCTTGAGCTGGGATGTCTCCCAGGATCCCTACATCATCTGGGGCGACATGTGGTCCGGCGGCATGCGCACAAAACGCAAGGTTGCGATTGACCTGGACGCCTATCCGCTCTTGGAAATGCGGGTCCGCCAGAGCTGCCCACGGGCGCAGTGGGCTGTGATGGGCCGTGCGGACTCGCCCCAGTTGATGCAGCACGAGTTCACCGTGGTGGGTACCGAGTGGCAGACGATCCGCATTCACCTCGTCAAGGATGCCCAGTTCGGCGGCGTGCTCCAGGCGTTTCGCATCGACACGACCTCGGATCTTGCCGACGTCCATGTGGAGATCGACTGGATCCGCCTGACCAACGAGGTGGCAGCAACTCGCGAACCGATCGAACTGGTGGGGGATCCAGATCGGGTGCCGGCGGCGCTGAGCCTGCAGGTTGACGGCCGGTCGGTGCCCGCGGGCGGCTCCCAGAAGGTGATCGTGCGGGTAGCCGATGGGCAAGGCCTGCCCGTCAGGGGGCAACCCATTACCGTGCGGGTGCAGACCGGTTCCGACGGCCATCTCGAAGCGGCCCCGGGCTGGCCGAGCCTGACGCTCGATCGCCAGGGACGTCGAGGCCTGACCGATGCCGAGGGACGGCTCGGGGTGGTTCATGTCTGCAGTCGGCGGGCCGGGCCGCAGGTCGACATGCTCGCGGCAATCGCCGACCGGACCGAAGTTCGGGCAGCGCCTGTTGCCGTCGACACCCTTCCCGGACCGGCTCATCACTATCGAGTCACGCCAGAGCGGGCGCTGGCTCTGCAGCAGGCTCAGTTTCCGATCCAGCTCAGCGTGCAGTTGGTCGACCAGCTCGACAACCCGCTTCCGGTGGCCGGGCGGCAGGTGCAGTTGTCGGCAGCCGACGGGATGATTGAGCCGGCGCTGGCGGCGACGGACCAGCGCGGTCAGGTGACGGCCACTCTCGGCATCGACGCGGGCAAACGCTGGGTGTACCAGGTTGCCGTGAAAGACACCGACGGCCTTGCCGGGACCTCGGGCAAGATCACGGTGGCCCTCGATTCGCCACGGCCCAATTCGATCCGCCTCCTGCCCAACGGCTACTTTGCGTACGCCGACGGACGGCCTTTCGTGCCGCTGGGCGGATTCTATGCCAACTGGGTCCAGTCGGAGACTCCGGATGGCGAGTGGGGCCAATTGCGGTCTTTCACCGACACGACGGACGAAGAGAAGTGCCGCTGGATGGAGTTCCTCCAGCAGCAGGGCGTGACGGCCATGCGGCTCATGCTCCGCACCCATCGCCGCGACGGCATGGAACCGATGGATGTGATCGGCCGCGTGAATCAGCCGCTCCTGGGCGAGGCAGTGCGATATATGGACCTGGCCCGTCGCTACAATCTGCAGTTCCAGGTGGTGCTCCACGAGGACTACACGAAGCCGGCCTATTTCAACGGCGAGAACCTGCGGCGCTACTGCCTGCCGCAGTTTGCCGGCGAGGATCTCGACGCGTTGCCCGCCGAACAGCGGCGGTTCTTGCGCGATGGCGACCTGATCGCGCCCATCGCCCTGAAATACACCGACCCGGACGTGATCGCCTGCCAGGATCGATACGCGCGGGAGTTGATCACAATTTTACGCACCAATCCGCAGGTGTTCGCCTACGAACTGGAAAACGAAATGGTCGAGTGCCCGGCCTCCTGGGCAAACCATGCGATCGGCACGATCCGCCAGGTTGACCCGCTCACGCCGGTGTGCGTGAGCCATGGCGGCGGCGGATTGGCCACGGCCGATCCGCTCTGGTGGCATCGAAACGTCCGCATCGATTTCTACAACTACCATCTCTATCCGCACGGCCGGACCACGACGCCGGAGATCGACTACGGGGCCGCGACCGACGTGCTCACCCGCTACGGCCGGATGTGCGGCCCGTCGCTCCTGGGCGAGTCGGCGGGGGACCAGTTCAGCCAGCACCCCAGCGTCGAAACGCGGCGGCTGGTGATGCGAGATTTGATCTGGATGTCGCTGTGCAATGGCAACCCGGGCGTGTTCTTCTGGAACGCCCGCGGTCCCGAGGTGCGGGAGTTCAAGCCTGCCCGCGACGCGATGGGCCAGCTCAACCTGGCCACGTTCCGGCGTGCCCGTCCGGAGATCGGGATCGACGTGCGGTTCACGGCCGGCGACGACAAATACTTCCGCACACCGGCCGGCGAGGCGGCCTGGGCGATGATGGGCCGCTATGCCCAGCACTATGCCGGCCAGGGGATCGATTTCGATTTCACGCTGGAGCCCGAGAAGTACCCGCTCCATTTGGCGCTCCACCAGTTCCAGCCGGCAGAACCCAAACGGCGCCCCTTGCGTCCCGGTCCGGGCTGGCAGCTCAACTACCTGGCGAGGGAAGACTATCGCGAGCTGCTGGTCTACGTGCGCAACTTCGCCGGCGTGGACCTGTGGGAGTGCCAACTCGGAGGCCACCCCTGCCGCCAGTACCTCCGCCGCCGCGCTCCGGCCCCGATGAAGATCGCCCTTGATCTGCCCCCTGGGCAATACCAGCTCACCCTCTACGATCTCGACACGCAGCAGGCGGAGCCCCGCGTCCTTCCCGCCGACAGTCTCCTGGACCTGGGTGCAACCGACCACGATTACGCGATAGTATTGAAACGGCAGTGACGAAGGAATGACGAATGGCGGCATGCGACCCGTTGAATCGTTTAACCGCTGTGGCCAGCGGCCCGGGCGTTGACCCATCACCGAGCGAAACCTTTCAGTCGACCCATCCCCGCGACGAACGATCCGCGTTTGTGGTGCCGTGAGATGAAAAACCGACTCAAACTCATCGTACTCATCTTCCTCGGCTTCGTTGCCGGCGGCATTATCAGCATCCTGGAACTCCCCTTCAACTTCGGGCTCATTCTTTTGTTTCTCGTCTGGGGGCCGGTCGCGATGGCGCGATCCAAGTCCCGCTTCGAAACGAGAGGCTATCTCGTTGTATTCGCCGTCGGCGTCGTCACCATTGTCGTTGCCATCCTCCTTCCGGTGAAACAACTCGACGGCCAGGTTGGACCAATGGATTACGAGAGGATCTCACTCCGGGATCTCTCGCAGCGGCTCCGCGATGACTGGGATATACGCATCATGACATGCGAACCAGAGGCCGCCAACACGTTTCTGACCTTCAAGACCGAGGAAAGGATGAGTCGGCGCCAGGTTCTGGAAAAACTGGCAGACGAAACAAGCAGAGACCTCACGATCGGATACTGTGGAACAGGAGCCACATTCCTGTTTGGGGCAAATCCAAGTTTCACAACATTGCACCCGAGGCAGGGAGGTCGGTCCATTGCCGAACGGCGTTCAAGATGAGTGGCCTGTTCCGGTGAAGTCATGCCCGTCTATTAGCTCGACGGCGACGCCCCCCTTGTCGTCATGGGCGAGGGCAAGAATATGCGGGTCGCCGGTCCCCCGCAGCGATTCCTTGACGGACAGGATGTCGTGTCCACGTTCCCTCAAGGCACGGATGACCGTGGCAGAAACGTTTTCGTTGACGAGCCAACGCATCCATCGAACCTCGCTCAGGGAGTGGGAAGAAGATAGACTCTTTCGGACTTCAGCACGTCGCTGGCATAGGCCACCACCGTGCGTGGAGACGCAAGCATTCTGGCAGTATCCCATGGGCCGCGTGTTCGACGCCGACCAGGCAATGGAATCGGGATGCAGTGCCGATGTGGTGAACCACGGTGGGCGTTCCAGAAGCTCGGCCCAAGTAGGGTCAGGCGACCCCGTGGATTGTGCAGGCTCATCAGACCGGCTCTAATACGGGCCTGAGGGGTGAAACTCTCGTCGGGGTCCGTATCGACAGCAACTGGTCGTATTGCTCCTTCAGCATCTGCCACGCGTCGCGGGATTCTTACCCACCGTGTGCTGCGGGAGGTGGATCTGAATCTCCGGGACCTCGCCCACGAGAGCCGGATCGCCCCTGGCTGGGAGAAGTGCCGGTCGTTGATGCTCGGCAACGAGCGGTTTTACGGTTCCGGAGCATGAACAGGAGGAGGGATAAAACGTGACCACTGGAAATCCATCGATCCAGAGCCCGCCGCTGAAGGATCGCAGCGTGGGGTTGATCCTTTTCGGGGCGATCCAGATCTTTCTGGGCTGCCTGTCGGCGCTGATAATCCCGCTCACGCTGTTGCCGCTGCTGGCCGGAGCGCCGCCGGGTGTCCCGACCAACATGCAGACCATGATCCCGGTGATTGGAGTTTATGGACTGTTGGCTGCCATCTTCGTTACGTTGGGGATCGGCTCGATTCGTGCCCGTCGCTGGGCTCGGGCCCTGACGCTGGTCCTGGCGTGGATGTGGCTGGTCATGGGGAGCGTATCGCTGCTGGTCATGTGCTTCGTGATGCCCAAAATGTTCAGTCAGATGGCCGCGCAGGAGCAGATTCCACCTGAGGTGATGATCGTGATGCAGGTGGTGATGCTGGGAACAATGGGCTGCATCTATTTCGTGGTGCCGGGCGCGTTTGTGCTTTTCTATCAGAGCCCGCACGTGAAAGCGACCTGCGAGTGGAAGGACCCGCACGTCCGCTGGACCGATCGCTGCCCGCTCCCCGTGCTGGCGCTGAGCCTGATGCTGGGGCTGGGAGCGGCCACGATGCCTCTTTCTTTGGTGTACGGTCGCGTCATGCCGTTGTTTGGGATCCTCGTGAAAGGTGTGCCGGCGATCCTGGTGATTCTGGGCATGGTTGTGCTGGCCGGGTATCTGGCTTGGGGCAGCTACAGGTTGAAGATGTCGGCCTGGTGGACAATGCTGGCTCTCTACAGCATTCTCGGCGTTTCCACGCTCGTCACTTTTTCCCGGATCAGCATGATCGATTACTACCGGGAGATCAACCTGCCCGAGGAACAGGTAAAAATGATCCAGAAGACCGGCATGCTCGAAGGCATGAACATGCCCGTCATGATGGGCGCGGGGTGCGCCCGGTTTGTGGGATATCTGCTCTGGGTACGACGGTACTTTGTCGCCGCAAAACGGGGGGCGAAGCAAGCGGAGCCGGCGGCTTGATGATGACAGCCATTTTCGTGACTCAGTCCAGGGAACGATTCACATCCTGAGCAGCGCCGACCCCCACACGAACCCGGAGCCGAAGGCAACCAGTTGCACCAGATGCCCGGGTTGGATCATGCCGCAGGCCCGCGCTTCATGAAGCGCGATGGGAAGCGAAGCGGAGGCGATGTTGCCGTACCGCTCCACGTTGACGTAAACCTTTTTCTGCGGGAAGCCGGTCTTGGCAATGATCGCTTCCAGCATGCGGAGATTCGCCTGGTGGGGCACGAGGACATCGATGTCGTCCATGGCGAGCCGGTTGGCCTGGAGGGATTCAAGAAGGGCGCTCGACATGCCGGCCACGCCGTTTTCGAACACCGCCTTGCCGTCCATGCGGAAGTGGACCCGGCCGGAATCGATGTCGTCGTGGGTGATATGCTCTTTCCGACCCAGGGCGCTGCCGGGTGCGGCCGTGTAGAGGGCCTTGGCCAGCGAACCGTCGGCGTGGAGGAAGGTCGAGATCACGCCCGGCTGATCGTCCTCCGCGGGGCCGACAACGACAGCCCCGGCACCGTCGCCCAGGAGGATGGCGATGTTGCGCCCGTCGTTGGAGCCGTCGATCCGCTTGGAGAGCACCTCGGCGCAGACGACGAGGATGTGCCGGTAGGAACCGGCGCGGACGAAATGGTCGGCGATGGAGATGCCGTAGATCAGGCCGGCGCACTGCTGGCGGATATCGATCACCCCGGGGCCCTTGATCCCCAGCTTGCCCTGGAGAAAGAAGGCGCAGCCCGGGTCCGCGTGGTCGGGAGTGATCGTGTTCATGATCACCAGGTCGATGTCGTCCATGGCCAGTCCGGCATCGGCCACCGCCGCCTTGCAGGCCTCCACGGCCAGATCGCTGGCGGCCACATCGGGCTCGGCATGACGCCGCTCGCGCACGCCGGTGCGCTCGACAATGAACTCGTTGGAGGTCTCCATCATCTTCATCACGTCGAAGTTGGTCACAACCTTCGGCGGGAGATAATGGCCGGTTCCGAGGATACGGGAGCGTGGCATGGCGGAGTGGCCTGTGATCAGGGTTCAGGAATAGAGGGCACAGAAGACGGGGCCTGGTCCTTTTGAGGGGCGTACCAGGCCGCAGGCCTTGATTCTCTCACAAACGTTGCCCGGCTGCCAGCATCATCGCATAGCTAAAGGCCAGGCGTGCCCTATCAGTCCTGAGCCGCGGCGGCTCAGCATGCCGAGGGGCTGTTTGCCGCAAACCGCTCGGCCGGGATCAGTCGGGCGAGTTCATCGGTCGTGGTGATGCCCGCGGCCACCTTCAGCAGGGCCGAACGGCGAAGGTCGAGCATGCCCTGGCGGACGGCTTCGGTCTGGATTTCCCGGGCGGTGCAGCCCTGGGAGACCATCTGGCGAAGTTCACCGGTCATGCGGAGCACCTCGAACACACCGGTCCGAGCTAGGTACCCCTCGTGCTGGCAATGGTCGCAGCCGCCGGCCGCAAAGATCTTGTGCCCCTGATTCTCGTCGAGCCACTGCTCGACGGAACCGAACATCTTCGAGCGGGCCACATCCAGGGGGATCTTGCACTCGTTGCACAGTGTACGGGCAAGACGCTGCGAGACGATTCCCAGGAGGCTGGTGGCCAGGAAGTGGGGCGCCACACCCAGGGCCAGCAGGCTTTCGACCGCGCCCGCTGCCACAGGCGCGTGCACGGTGGCGAAAACGAGGTGGCCGCTATTGGCCGCCCGGACCGCGGTCTCGGCGGTCACCGGATCGCGGATCTCGCCTACCATGATCACGTCGGGTGCCTGGCGCAGGACGCTTCGCAAAAGCTCGGGAAATTCCAATCCCTGGGGATGGTTGACCTGGGACTGGCGAATTCCCGGCAGGGAGTATTCGATGGGGTCTTCGATCGTGTTGATCTTGCGGGTCTGATCGTTGAGGCGTTGGAGGCACGCGTAAAGGGTCGTGGTCTTGCCCGTGCCGGCGGGCCCCGTGACGAGCATCAGCCCGCCCGGCTTGTTGAGCAGGTCGACCAGTTCGAACTGGTTCTTCGAGTGGAGACCGAGATTCTCGATCTGCAGGAGTTCCTGGCCCCGTTCGAAAAGCCGAATGGCCATGTCCTCGCCGTAGAGGGTGGGGATGGTGCTGATCCGCAGGTCGACACGTTTCTGCGAGGCGAGATTGCAGACCCAACGGCCGTCCTGGGGACGCTGCTTCTTGGCCACGTCCATTCCAGCGGAGGCCTTGATGTACGTGACGAATCGAGCGCCTTCCTCGCGGGAGATATTGGACCAGCGCCGCAAAATGCCGAGATGGCGAACCGAAATCGTCACGTCGTCTTCGTTCCAACTGAAGTGCAGGTCGCTGGCCGGAAGTGCGATCGCCTCGCGAATCAACCGGTTGAACGCATCGCCGACCCCCGAGACATTCAGATTGACGTCTTCAGGCTTGAACCCCACTCGCCCCGTTGCCGTGATCATGCTCTCGATCTCCTCCGCCGCCGTGATATTGCTTGAAAAGCCCTGACAAAACGCAAGAGTCGCCCACGGGCATGGACGTGCACAGTCGGTGGTTTTGTCAGCGGCTCAAAATAGGCCCGTCAGAATGCCTGCTGGGAGTATCGGCAAATTGGGTTGTGATTTCTGGCCCTTCCTATGGGACAACGGAAAAAGCAGGCAAGGGGCGTGATACCTGCGGATCAGGTAAAGCTTGTGGATTATTCGATATGATCGGGCAGGAGTACTTCATTGGGCCGAGGGACAGCGGCTTGTTGAGGGAAGTGGTGGCGACGGAATGCCGGCTGGAGCTGGCAGTGTTCACCAAGACACAACAACCGGCTTCACTGCAGCTGGGCCGGAGGGCAGGGTTTGACTGGAGACTCAGAAACCCGGCGCGAGCGGGACGATGCAGCCCGCGGAAATGGTGGCGAGATGGGGGGGGCGGGTGTTGCCTCCCAAGGTGTCCCAGGAGATTGTGCCGCCGGCGCCGTGCCAGGGGGAGAGTGAGCGAAGGGCGTCGCCAATGCGGGCCCGATTCAGGCCGGCCTTACGTATGGCGGCCACCAGAATCGCGACAGCATCGTAGGTGCTCACTGCAGCATAGTCCGGACTCTGCTGAAATCGCTTTTTGAAGACCGCTTCCAGCTCGGGGCCTTTCTCACCGGGCTGGACAAGAAGGGGGAAGATGACTCCTTCGGCGGCCTCGCCGGCCTGATCCAGGAACTGGCGACGTCCCATCAAGGGGCCTCCGAAGATCAGGCCCTGAAAATCGGCGGAGCGGATGTCGCGTACGAACCGAGCGCTGGCGGTGGCATCGGCAACGATCACCAGGGCTGCCGGCTGCGACGCGAGGGTGCGGCGAACCAGGTCGGCGTATTCCTCGTCCGCGGGTCGGCAGGTGAATTGAAACTGCGGGACGAGCCCGCTGCTGGCCAAGTGGCGACGGAGCTCGGCCGTGAAGCTGCGGGAGTCGTGGTCTTCACCCGCGATGAGGATGAACGGCTCTTTGCCGATCCGTCGGGCCAGTTCCGCCACGACGACAGGGGCCTGCAACTGGTTGCCCGGCAGGAGGGAGAAAATCCACGGGACAACCGCCGAGTTGGCTGTCCGATCGCTGCTGGCCGCCGACACCAGGGGGAGGCGGGCCTTGGTGGTGACCTGTTCGGCTAGGTGCGTGCTGGCACTGTCGATGCCGCCGAGAATCGCCCAGACACCGTCGGTGTAGACCATGTCAGTCACTCGGGCGGCACCGCCGGTCCAGGGATTGTCGGACCAACGCGGGACGAGCCGGAACGGTTTACCTTGGTAGCCGCCCTGGCGGTTGGCCTCGTCGACAGCCAGCAGAGCGGCGCACCAGAGATCACCCGCCAACGGATCCTGAGGATCATCAGGGCCGAAGTAGCCGATGCGAACCTCGGTGATATCGTGCGGCTCCGGCAGCTCCCGGCCGGGCCCGGCATAGTCCAGGGGGTGCGTGGAGCGGTCGAAGTACGGTACCGGCGGCTCTGCAGCCTGGCCCTCGCAGCACAATGGGAGGAGCAGGAGAAGAAAACAGAGTCGCTGGGGGTCGGGCATCAGGGGAGAATAAACAGAAATACGCAAGGTTGAATGCCCAGCCGATTGCGCCGCCTTGAGTAAGGGAGCCGGCGTCTTCGGCTGGGCGTTGAGCGAAGGATGCTATTGGACCTGGGCCTGGTAGTTCTGCACGGTCTTGGCAAGCGGGGGGAGGCCGAGGTCGGCGCGGGAGTAATAAGACCACTTGCCGTTTTCGAACCTGGTGAGAAAGACTTCACCGGCGTCGTCGAGGCAGCCGCTGAAGGGGATGTCGCCGGTGACGCCGGGCCAGGGCTGGGTGCGGTGGGCGAGGACGTCGCGGATCTTGGCACGGTTCAGTCCGGCCACCTGGATGCCCCAGATGAGCATGCTCATGCCGTCGTAGGCGTGGGCCGAGTAGGTCTCGGGTTCCTCGTGGTACTTTTCCCGGTAGGCGTTACGGAAGGCGTCGAGTTTCGGGTCCTGTCGCTGCGGGTTCCAGGGGTAGGCACAGATGACCCCTTCGGCGTTGGTCCCCGCGATCTTGACGAACTCCTCCGAAGCGCACCGGTCGCAGGCGAAGAAAGGTTGTTTCATGCCGCGCTGGCGCATCTGGTTGAGGAACCTGGCTCCGTCTTCGGCGTCGCCCCAGTGGACGACGGCGTCGACCTTGGCCTCTTCGAGGCGGCTCAACTGGAGCGAGAAGTCTTCGGCGCCCATCTTGTAAGCCATCTCGGTGGCAATCGGTCTTTGGACCCGGCGGCTGGTGTCGCGGATCTCGCGGATTCCAAAGCGGCCGTAGCGATTGCTGGCGCGGACAATCCCAACCTTGCGGCAGTCGAGCTTGTGGTAGAGGTAGTCGGCCAAGAGATAGGATTGCTGCCGGTCGTCGCCGATGCAGCGCATGACCCAGGGGATGTTGGTTTCGATGAAGGTAGGATCCGTGTCGGCGCTGCTCATCATGGGGATTTCAATCTTGAGGCCCACGCGGATGGCGATGTGCGTGTTGGCACCATCGATGCTTCCGAGGATGGCCCAGACATTGTCGACATAGGAAAGGTTGACGATCTCCTCGCCCGAGGAGCCCCAGAGGCCGTTGTCGTTCTTGATGGCCAGCTCGAAGGGGATGGACCGTTTCAGATAGCCGCCACGGGCATTGGCGTCGTCGATCGCGATCTGGGCCCCCTGGAGCATTCGTTTTCCCAGGGTCTCTCCGTGGCTCTTTCCTCCGGTGGCCACGGAGACGGTCGGATAGATGGGGCCCAGGAAGCCGATCTTAACCGAATCGAGGTTTTCCGGCTCGGGGATCGCCCGGCCGGCGCCAGTGTATTCCATCTGGAGGAGGAAGTGGCGTTTGTGCGGCTCGACATCCCCGTGAGGCACGACATCTTCGGAAGTGTGGGCGTAGCGGTCGTCGAGCTTCAGCGGCAGGGCCGGGGCCTGGTAGGCATTGACCGAGTTGATTGTGTCGATCACCTTCTGCGTGTCGGGATCGATCTCCACGGGGGAGACGGCCGGTGGCTTGGAGTTCGACTGGTTGTCGGCTGAGGCCGCCCCCGAATCACTTGCCGTGCCGGGCGACGGGGTCGCATCCTGTCCGGACAGGTTATAGGCCTGTGCCGGGGCAGTTGTTGAGGTCTTCGCCGGTTCGGCGGAGATCGCAAGGGAAGCGGCAAGCATGATCGCGAAGAACATGGGCAATCGGTAGCACATGGCAGGACTCCGAGGCGTTGTCAGGGCCAGCGAGGCAGGTACGCACGGAATGGTGGAATACTCGTACAAGCACAGATCTCAGCCTGACAGGGCGAGTCGCTGACTGCGGCTCGCTCGGGCAGGCTGAAGAGAGGTATCGTTGGGGCTGCGGTCAGCAGTCCATCCTTCTTCTCATCCGGCCAGCCGGATGGGGTCGAGAACTGTTCGTTGGGTATGGGATCAGGGAGCAAGGTGAAACGACCGGAATCACTGGGGTTTCTGTTCGAGAGGCGCCGCCTGGGACTGCGGGACCTGGACGAGCCAGGCGGGGTTGGGCTTGAGACCCGGATAATAGCCTTCACCGATCGCCCAGCCGAGGCCTTTTCCGGTGGCGACCCACGTATCGTTGCCGTCATGCTCGATGTAGATGGCAAAATTCTGGGGCACCGCGTCGGGCATGTCTACCGTTTGCAGGAGTTTTCCGGAGCGATAGATCTGGGCCTTGCCGCGAAGGGTCTGCGGATCGCGGGTGTAGGCCACCACGGTCTCGGTGGGGAAGTCGGCGATCACGCCGACACCCTTGTCGCAGGCGAACCAGCATTCGTCGACGCTACGGGCGCGCACATTGTTGGTGAAGTCGCTCGGCAAACCGGTCTCATGGGCATAGAATCCCCGCCAATTGCGGCCGTCGTAGCGGCAGCAGCCGAAGTACGATGAGATCCAGAAGACGTCGTCGATGGGACTGACGCCCGTGGTGATCACATGGATGATCCCATCGTCGCGGTAGAGGTCGATTTCCATCTCCCCATCGGGGTCAATATACAACTTCCAGGGATCGCCAGTTCCGTCCCGGTCTTTCTTGCAGTCGAATTCCAGCGAACCGCTGCCCCACACGGCCAGGTGGACCTTGTCCGTGACCTTGTTGTAGGCGACGTTGTAGTTCCAGATCTCTTCCATGGGCGCATTCTTCTCGGTAAAGACGGCCCATTCCTTGGTCTTCGTATTGTAGCGGCTGGCTCCTGCGGTGGTCGCCGCCCAGACGTTGTCGTTTTCCATGGCGATGGCATAGACGACGTCGTTTACCAGGCCGCTGTTGAGCTGATGGAAATGGTCGAAACGTCCACCGCTGAGGCGGGCCAGTCCACGGCCGAACAGTCCCAGCCACACATCGCCCGTCTTGGGGTCGACCTCGATTCCGGTGACAACCCGCCAGGGCAAACCGTCTTTTTCCTTCCACACGCGAACGACCTTGCCCGCCTGTTTGTCGATCAGCGCCAGGCCGTCATCGGTGCCGACCCAAACATCGTTGCCGTCGGCCTTGACCGCAAAGATGTGGTCGTTGGGGAGACCGTTTTCGACGGTGAAGTGTTTCCATTTCGTATAGACGTAAGGAAGCTCGTCGGGCGCCGCCGCCACGGGGGGCGGCGTGGCCGGAGCGCCCGGGCCGGCCGAAGGGATCGGTTGCTGGGGGGCCGGGGATGGTTCGGCCGACCAGGCCGCGGCGGAAAGCCATCCCGTCATGAATGAGGCCAACAGAATTGTCAGTCGACGCATCAAAACTCTCTCCCTGGTGAGTGGCTACAGATGGAAGAATGAATTCATGGGCAGACGACAGGCTACGGACGACAGGCCTGTCCTTCAGTACCTATCGATTCTACAGCCTCCGGCAATAACTACAGAGTCTTGAGGTATTCGATCAGGTCGTTCAACTGGTCTTTGGTCATATCGTTGGTCACCCCATGGGTGTCGTGGGGGTTGTAGACGGTCCAGATTTCTTCCAGCGTCGGCGCGGCGCCGTTATGGAGATAGGGAGCCGAGTCGTAGATGTTGTTCAGGTGAGGCACGTCGAACTTGGAGTCCATGTCGAGAGCCATCTTCGTACCCACGTCGTGCAAGCGCCGATCCGTGTACAGCGGTGGAAAATGGCAGGTCACGCACCGGTTCTCCACGGGGATCATGCTGCCGTCGCTCGTTCGGGTCCGTTCGAAGACGGCTTTGCCGCGACGTTGAGCTTCGGTGAGCTCGGCCCCGACCGGACGATAGCGATTGGGCGGCCGCTGAATGGTGCAAATGTACAAGTCCAGCGCGGCAAGTTGCTCCGGTGTAAAGGGCTGCAGACGCGTAAAGAATGCCGACAGGCGCGGCCCACACTGCCGGGAGAAACTCGGATTCTTCCCGTTCCACTTGAACGGCGCCGTATCGAGGATCCCACGCAACGTCTTGTTGTCGACCGGGTCGACGCCGATTCCGTCGGGCTCGGTGTCGTACGTCAGGCCATCCACATGCCCGTCGGGATGGCAGGAGTGGCAGGAAAACTGGCGGCGGAAGGTGATTCTGGCATCATGGAACAGGAGCTCGCCATAGCGGACTTGGGTGATCTCCTTGGGGCCGCCCAGGTCGATCCGCTCGCCTAGCTTCAGGCTTGCCAAATCGATCGTGGAAACCGAGTCGTCCAGGGCGTTGGCCACGTAGGCCGTCTTGCCGTCGGGGGCGATGACGATGTCGCGAGGACTCCGCAGTGTGGGGATTTGGGCGATGACAAACTCCGCCGCCTTGCCAAGATGGTTGGGCAGGAGATGTTGGCGGTCCTCTTCGGACGCCGATTCCACCAGGCCGATCAAGCGGGCGATGTCGACCACGGCCACACGGTCACCGGTCACGCTGGTCACGAGGGCCAGCTTGCCGTCGGGCGTGATGGCCACCGCGGCCGGATCGGGAAAGCAGAGTCCGGGCTCGTCGAGGAGGATCTGGTCGGTGCGGCCGTCCGGCCAGACGATGCCCAGCCCGTTGGTGATCGTCCAGCCCTGGAGTATCCGGGTCATGGGGACCACATTCTTCGTCCTGAGCAGGGTGACCAGCGTAAACTTGCCGCTGGGGTGCCAAGCCACGCCCTGCAGAAGATTCGTTGCCGGCAGGGTCGGCCGGTCGACGACTACGGCGCGGTTGGTATCGATGACGGTGACCTCGGAGATCGAGGGGGCACGAGGCTCCACGAAGCGCGAGAGCATGTTGGTTGCCATGATTCGCGAGCCGTCGGGCGACATGGCCATGGCCCAGGGACCGCGGCTGGCCGAGAGCCGTTTGAGTTCCGTGAGCGTGGCCGCGTCGATCACCGAGATGTCTTCCGTAGCCGTGTTGAGCACGTAGAGGAGCTTTCCCGCCCGGTCGGTGAGCACCCCATGGGGTTCGTCTCCGACCGGCAGGGTGGCCACGACGCTGCGACTGGCCACGTCGACAACGGACAGGGAGTCGTCCAGACGGTTGGTAACGAAGGCCCTTCGCCCGTCCGGAGCGAAGGTGACGTCCATCGGCTGGCCGCCAACAGCAATCTCCGCCACCTTCTGGCGTGCCGCCGTATCCACCACGACGACCGAGTGGGCGGCTTCGCAGGTCACATAGAGTTCCCGGCCGTCGGGGCTGAGGGCCAGGTTGAGCGGTGTCTTGTAGCGGAGTTCGACTTCGACCTTGGGTGGGACCTTGGGGTGGGCGATCTGGGCCAAGGCGGCGGTGTAGTCGAAGGGCTTGCCATGCGCATTGGCATGGCAGGCCAGGCAGGTCTCCTGGCTGGTCTTCGAGAAATGGATCGACAGGGCCTGGGAGGGACCCTTGGCGGCAGCCTCGTCAGCATGGTCGCTGCCCGGACCATGGCAGGCCTCGCAGCCTATACCCTGGTGCACCGAGTAGCTGTCGCGGACTTCGGCAGCCGGCCGGTGATAGGCGGTGGCGTGGCACTTGAGGCACTCGGGGTTGGTCCGCGGGTCCCCCTCAACGCCCGCCTGAGCCGCAAGCTCGCGAGCCCTGGCGGTCCCCAGGCTGGCATAGGCGTCGGCGTGCGGGCTCCCCTGCCACTTGCTGAACTGGTATCCCCAGGCCGCACCCGCGTGGCATTCCGCGCAAACGGCAACGCCCGTATAGCCCGGGCCGGGCTCCTGGGTGACGGCCGGCGCGGGAGGAACGAGTTCCTCGTATTTCCAGTTTTCTGGCGTCGGGTGCGCAATGGTCTGCCAGGCCTTCTCCAGATTGTACGTACGGGGCCCCAGTACGATTCGGTGGGAACCCTTTTCGGCATGGCAGTTCAAACAGTCTTCTTGGGTCGGCATCTTCAGGCCGGCTTGCATGGCCGCCTCGCGATTCATCATCACCTTGGCGTCCATGTACTCGCTGCCGGGCCCATGGCACATCTCGCACTGCACGCCTTCCTTGATCGAAAACGTCGCGTCGCGTTCCCAAGGTTCCGCCTCAGTGGCGGTGGCGTGGCAGCCCAGGCACATGGCCGACTCTTGCGGTTCCATCGGGATCCCGCTCCACTTGGCGATCTGCTTGGCCTCGGGCCTGGAGAGACTCATATAGGCCTTTGCGTGACGAGAATGGAGCCAGCGGGTAAGTTGATCCCCCATGGCAGCCCCGTCATGGCACTGGCCGCAGACCTTGGCGCCCACGTAGACGGGCTGCCGGTATGCGTCGGCTCCAGAGACGCGCACGGCGGACAGTGCGAACATCGCCAGCAGGAAGAATACCCCATGCAGTGCAGGAGGTATTCGGCCCTGGACGTAGCGGTGCCCTCTCCACGGCTTTGCGCGAAATTCCGGTGACCGATCGAGGATAGAGAACATGGGCAACCGCATCGGGGACTTCCTCCGGTCACTCGGCTGGAGCAACCACAGTCAGGATCTGGTTGGCGGGCACATCGGTCTGCTGCGTGGTTCGGCCGTCGGGCCAGCGGATCTCAACACGGTCCGCTTTTTCGGCCTTGCCCAGGCCGAAGTGCGGTCGCGGGTCGGATTGCGACAGATAACCTCGCACGGGAATGAGGTCATGGATCTGGGTCGACTCGCCGGCGGTCACACTCACCCGGGCTCCAATCGCATCGGATTTGCCGTTAGGCAACCTGGCCGCGATGGTCAGCCACTGGTTGGTTCCGCCGTCGTTGCGAAGGAGTTTGGCCGGTCCATTCAGATTATTAATCAAAAGGTCCAGGTCGCCGTCGTTGTCGAAGTCACCGCAGGCTGCTCCGCGGCCCACAAACTCTTCCTGAAAATAGGGACCGGAGTCTTTGGCTACGTCGATGAACTTGCCGGCGCCGTTGTTGCGGGCGAGGGTATCTTCCTCGCCGAATTCCTTATGGGCATCGCCGTTGGCCACGTAGATGTCCAGCAGGCCGTCGTTGTCGTAGTCCAAAAGCAGGCCACCCCAGCCGGTGAACTGGCCGCAGATCAGCCCCAGGCCGGTGGAGGTGGTTACGTCCTGGAAGAATTCCTTCTCATTCCGCAGCAGGCAACCGTAGTCCATGTCGGGGATGTAGAGATCGAGCCAGCCGTCGAGGTTGAAATCGCCCGCATCCGGTCCCATCGAAGAGACCCCTTCGCCCGACTCGCCATAGGCCATGGCCCGCAGGAGGGCATCCTCGACGAACTTGCCGTCGCCGAGACTGCGAAAGAAGTCGTTGGCCATGGCGTCGTTGGTCACATAGATGTCCAGATGGCCGTCGTTATCCAGATCGGCAACCGTCGCTCCCATCCCGCGGCCGTTCGGATTGACCAGGCCCGCCTCTTCCGTCACATCGGTGAAGGTGCCGTCGCCGTTGTTGCGGTACAACTTATCGGGCTCGCCCTGATAGGTGAGCGGGCCGGGAAAACCGGTCGGCGCGTAGAAGGGGATCTTCGTGCCGTCGTAGGCCAGATAGTTCACCACATAGACGTCGAGCAGCCCGTCGCCGTCGTAGTCGAACCACACCGCCTGGAGGCCCCACAGGGGATCATCCAGCCCCGACTGTTTCGAGATATCGGTGAATGTTCCGTCGCCGTTGTTGCGATAGAATTCATCGGGACCGTAGCCGAGAACGAGCAGATCCAGGTCGCCGTCGTTATCGAAATCGGCCGAAGAACAGCCGAATGAGAAGGCGTTTCCCGCCACGCCCGCCTGCGCCGTCACGTCGGTGAACGTTCCGTCATGATTGTTGCGATAGAGGGCATTGCGGAGTTTGTCCCGCAACGTCCGCCCGCGGTTGCTGCAGATCTCGGGGTTGTACCTGCCGTTGCAGAGATAGATGTCGAGCCAGCCGTCGCCGTCGTAGTCAAAAAACATCGCCCCGCCGCCGGAAGCTTTGACGATGTTGTCCATCTTGACATCACCGTGGCTGTGCTTGAAATGGATGCCGGCCTGTTCGGTCACGTCGGCATACGTGGGCAGTTGCTGCTCGGCCGCAGATGCAGGAATGAAGGAAGCCAGGACGACAAGGATCGCCGCCGGCGATGTAGGACTCATCGATTGCCCCCCATAGCACTAAGGTGGGTATTGGTTATTCACGGAATCATCGGTCTGGCCGGGTGGACCACGGGGCGCCGAGATCAATCCACTCGATCAAGGCCTGCAACTCGCCTGGGGTCAATGCCTGCCCGGCAGCCGGCTGTATCGGTTTCGGGATACCTTGAGCGGACTGGCCGTCCCACGGTCGCGAGGTGTTGCGTCCCAAAAGATGCCAAACCAAGGGGCTGGTCCGCGCCCGTCCGGGATCGACGTACTTGCCGCGTACGTTGCCGCTCCAGTCGCCTGGGGCCGGGCGGGTCGGTGTCGACGTGCTGCCCGGTTCGAGGAGCGCCTCGTAGGCAATTCTCGCGGCATCGGGCGCCGCAGGGTCGACAGGGGCTTTTCTGCCCGCCGTCAGGTCCGGGGAACTGCCGCCCTGACTATGGCAAGGCAGACATTTCTGAGTGACGATCGGCGCGATATCTCGGCGGAAGTCGATCGAAAGGCGTTGTTCAACCGGCGGATCCACAACCACCGATGGACTCCTCAGGGCCTCGACCATCAGGTTTTCGGGGGTCAGCTCGGGATCTTCATGGCAGCCGATGCAACCCTGGTTGAAATGGTTACGGGTCCAGATCCATCCGCAGCTTCGCAGGGCCAGGCCGTCTTGATCGACAAGTTGCAGCTCGAAGGGCGTGTTGGCGGGAACCTCGAGATTGAAGGAGCCGTCGGGCGCCAGGGGCACCTCGCCGAGGATCCGGCGCGGGGCGAGCGACGGCAGAACACCGTCGGACGCGTCAGACGGCGGGCCGTCCGGCCGGGGCGCGACACCCTCGACCAGGCGGAGATTCTTCACGCTGCCCGGTGCCAGCCAGGTCTTGTCTTCGAAGTCGGTCGTGTAGACGTTGAGGCAATAGATCTTGCCGTGCGGGTCGGTGTCGATGGAGGGACTGGAACGCCCATCCGGTTCCGGCCGGGGGGCGACAAGTTTGGCCTGGATGAGGTGGAAACCGGGGTCGTCGAGCACGGGCTCCATCTGCTTGCTGCGCGGATCGAACCGGTAAACGGCGTGTGTTCGGGATCCGTCGGAGGGCCGCCAGGATACGAGAACCCGACCGTCGGGAAGGGGCGAAGGGGAGTGGAAAAGCCCGTCAGCGGTGCTGGTGATGGACTCGTAGGTGTGGAGCGGGCGGCGGGTCGTGACCGACGACAGCATGCCGGCGCCGTCCCAGGTGGGCTGGTCGGTTTCGACGAACACGATCAGCCCGCCCGTCGTGCCGCAAGGCATGTGCTTGATTCGTCTTCCGAAATCGGCGCAGATCGGTGCCGGATCGGTGCCGTCGAGATTGGCTTCGAGGAGCACAACGCGTCCCAGGAGTCCGTGTTCCAGCGTGCGCCGTTGCCAGCTTGCGTAGACCAGGCGGCCGTCCCACATGAGGTGTGGATCGTAGTCGCTCGACAGATTGAAGGTAAGGCGTTGGACTGCGGTGCCGTCGAGCCTGCAGGAGTACAAGGCGGTTGCGGCCTCAGGGCCCGTTTCGGAGAGCCGGTCCGGCTGGCTCGACAGGAAGGTGATCTGATGCCAGGCTTCGTTTGCGTCGCTGATCTGATAGAAGGCCGATTGGTAGGAAGGGCTGCGGCAGTCGCCGATGTCGCGGGTGATCTGCCGGAGTCCAGACCCGTCCAGGTTGATCTCGTAGAGATTCCAAGGGTCCTGGGCGGTCTTTTTGCCTGCCAGGAGGAGGCGTCTTCCGTCGAAGGAGACGTCCGGATCGCAGACACTGTGGAACGACTCGGCCAGTTCACGGCGTGCGCCGTCCGGATAGACAACCACGAGCCGGGCACCCTGGCCGTAGGTACGACCCAGGGAGGCCGTCGACGGACGGTCACCGATACCGTCTACCGGAATCTGCGTCAAAACAATCGGCCCGTCCAGGGAAGCCCCGGTGCTCCGGGGGATGCCAACCGCTCCGGAGAGCCACAGACAGATCAACCCTGCCAGGAATAGGCGCATTGCGGTTCTCGGCTTCTCAAAACCACTCCAGCCTCAGAGCGGCTGGAGTATCTAACACGACCTGACACAACACTGGCAAAACCCGGCCCCTGCCGCCCCCGCGGAAAGACAAGACCTCATGGTCCATGATGTTTGCCTGCGGCGGCATTGTCAAGCCAATGCCAAATGGCCTTGCGTGATTCCAGGAGAGCCTCCAACACCGCCACCCACCTTGTTGTGGGTGGAAGCCCAGTGGCG
>CAYSCH010000046.1:0-27758 GCA_964429355.1 uncultured Planctomycetaceae bacterium
GCCCCCGCCCCCCATGGAGCCACTGAAGCCTTCCGTGCCTCCCATTCCTCCGCCGAAGCCGCCACCCATCATTCCACCCGAGCCCCCCATCATTCCACCCATGCCACCCATCCCGCCGCCCATGCCTCCCGTTCCGCCGCCAAAGGCACCGCCAGCACCCATGGCTCCCATGCCGCCCATAAAACCACCCATACCCATCGGCCCGGTGTTCTCGAACTGGCGGCGGGGGAAATTGTATTCAAACACGATGCCGCGACCGGAGTGGAGCCGAGTGACCTGGTGCATTTCCTGTTCCTCGGGCGTCGTAATCACCAGGGCCTCTTCGTCCACATAGTAGGTCAGTTCCAATTGCTCCAGGATCCACTCGAGCACCTGACGGGCGGGAACGTCGTTCCATCGAGCGGTCACCGGCACAGACGGCTCCAGGCTCACGTCTTCCAGACTCCGGTGATCGAGGAGAATCGTATCATCGAGCACACTTGCCAGGTGCTTTGCGACTTCGGTCAGCGGGGTTTTGTCAAAATCCACCGAAATCGGCCGCTCGAGCCTGGCCCGGATTCGCGATTCGGCCGTCTGATCGCGATCGAGGTAGGGATTGGCCAGCGACTCCAATCCGGGCAGACGGTCTTTCAGGTACAGGTCGGCCACCGGGTAGACCTCGGTGGCAAGCCGCAATTCTGCCTCCTCATCGGTCGTCAGGAGGATGCGGTTGGGCTCATCGATCATCACCAGGTCGACCTGGGCAAGGACGAACCGCGCGTAGTTGCGAAGGGACATTCTGCCCGTGCCGTAGAGGGTCAATACACTATCTGAGCCGAGAGCAATATCCTCCAGGGCTCTCTCATCGATGACCACGTTCGTGCCGGTCAGGTCGGCCAGCAAGTCGGCAATCTCCTTCACATTGAAGCCATCCTTATCTCCGAGCCGGGACTGCACGGCCACGTCGACGAGCAGGCGCCGGGCATGCGGATTGCTGCGGAGGAAACCGGCACCCGCACCCAGAGAGCGGATCAACAGGGGGGCCAGCCGAGGATCCAGCCCGGTCCACTGGTCTCGCAGGGCCGGATCGAACAGGCCTCGATGAGGTCCGAGGTTTTCCAGCAGCCTGTCTCGGTTCACTCCGGTGGTGGCGCGATGCAGGAGCTGGACGAACTCGCTGGAATCGCGAGCCGGTGTCAGTCTGCTCACCCCTTGGAGAAGCCCGTGGGCCAAGGTGTAGTTCTCTTGCTGCAGTGCTTCGCGAGCCGTTTCGATGGCACGGGCGATCCGTCGGGCTTCCGCCTCTCTTCGTATGGCCGATTTGTCGGGAGTGACCAGGGCGAGCCAGTGCGGGGGCAGGGGCTGGCCAGCCAGGGCGTCGGCCGGTTTCCAGTAACGCCGCCGGGCCCGCCGATCGATGTTCCAGCGCTCGTAGTCTGCTTCGGACTCCAAGACCAGAAAGGCCGTCAGGGGTGTCAGCAGGCTCCACTCCTGCGAGAGTGCCAGGATCTCGTCGTGCCGTGCTGCGCCGAATTCGGACATCTGGCCGCCGCGGAGCTGGTCGAGCTTGTTCTGGGCCCAGAGGCGCCCGACGAAAACGTCGTCCGGATCATTCCTGGCGTCCAATTCCCACTGGCGCTGGACCTTCTTGCCCGCGCGCGAGGTCGTCACGCTCAGGCGCAGTTTCTCGGTCCAGCCCGTTCGTCCCAGGATCTGGAGCGACTGGCCCGGCAACCACGACGCGGGCAGGAGCAGATCCTCGTCGGCCGCGCCATCAACGGTCGCGTGGTCGATTTTTTCCGGATCGGGCAGACCGTCCAGTAACCATCGAAATAGTTCGCGGTGCCCCGAGCGGTCGCCGGTCAAATCGAAGGTCAGTCCGCCCGTCGCACGGGAGAGCCCATCCAGGACTGCGCCCCCGCGGGCGGATTGTTGAGTCGCCACGCCGACGAATCGGGCATGGACTTTTTCGAGTTGCTCGGCCAGCTCGTCGACCAGGGGATGGGGCGAGAGCGAAGCGAGAGTGGTATCGACACCGTCGCCGATGTAGATCACCAGCCGTCGGCGATCGCTCGCCTGTTCGGCGAAGTTGTGGAGGGCTTCGCGGAAGCTGGTGGCCAAGTCGGTACCGCCCAGGCAGAATTCTTGATCGAGTCGTGCCAGGACCTCTTCGCGTGCCGGGTCCTTGGCCTCGATCCAGCCTTCGTGGATCGGCCTGGCGGCGATATCGACCGCCATCAGGCAGAACCGATCCGCCGGGCCGAGATTGTGCAGGACGGTTCGCAGCGCCTCACGCATACCAGCCGCACTGTGCATCCCGGAGGACGTGTCGGCCAGGAGGAGTACGTCGGCTGGGCGAGCCGGCAGGGATTCACCTTGCGGCTCCGGCGGAATCGATGCCAGAAAATAGGTTGCAGAGCGACTGCTCCAGGGATCCCGCCACGCCTCGTTGGCCGGCCGATCGGCCAGCGGAAGGGGCGGAGCGAGAAACGCGCGCACGCGAGCATCGCCGCCTTCGGGCTCGCTGAAACTTAGCTGGAAATCGGCCTCCGGCCGGAATAGTCGTTTTTCGAACTCGAAGGCAAAGCTGCCGTCGTCGCGGCGCGGGAACTGGAGTTCCGGATGGGAAGAACTCGAAAGCGACCCGTCGCCAGCAGGACCACGGACCACGCCGCTGAGGCGAAAGTCCCAGATCGGTTCCAGATCCGAAAGCAGCGGAAGCCGAAAATGGGTCTGGCCATGCTGCGACGGCAGCGGGATCGTGTAGTCGAGCAGGATCCGTTTGGTATCCTTGGCGAAAATGGGAAACACCCGCATGCGGAACAGGTTGTCGCCGATCTGCTCGAGAATGGCCGGATCGCGCCGCCGATTGACGATCGACTGATAGATGCTGGAAGCTCGCTCGCGCTGGATCAGTTCGCCTTCCACGAGCTCGTCGGGCGTGACGTACATGGCGAATCGGCTCACGGACGCGCCCTGGGGCAAGTTGAAGACGAACGTGCCCTCTTGCTGGTTGTTGTGGGGGTTGTAGAACGACTGGTCGATCTGGACCAGGGCTACCGGCGGCTGGAGGACCATGTGGACGTGGTAACGGGCGATATTCAGGCGTGTTGCCGCGCCCGACTGGGAGTCTTTGACCAGCAATTGGCCCAGGCCCTGGGCCGGCCGGCCGAGATCGGTCCAATCGCCAATCCCTTTCTGCTCGGCCTCCGAGAGATCGCTTGGCTGGGTCTCATCCTGCTTGCCAGGTGTCCAGCGGATCGCCCGGCCGGCGGCCAGCGGCACGGAGGGGTCCTTGTTGCGGTCGACTTTCGCAGCCCCGGCGGTCACGCAGACCTGGCCGGAACCATCGTGGGCAAAACTCGCTTCGACGGCCGTGCCGGCCTCCAATTCGACCTGGCGACCGGCAAGTTGCACCGACCAGGTCGACCCCGGCGGGGTTTCCAGGAAGACGCGGCCCGCCTCCAGCGTCACGACTCGACGGGCCGTTTCGAGCGCCAGCCGCGTGTCGGAATCGACCACGAGCGAGCCGCCGGAGAGGAGGATGCGGCAGGGACCTGCAGCGGCCGTGCGGAGCGAGCACTTGGGGGGGAGGGAACAGCCTTCGTCGGCGATTTGCCATGGATCCGCGACGTCAGCTTGGACCGCCAGGACTCCGGGGCCGTGGCCGACAGTCGGCGCCAGTGGGGTTTCGCCAGCAGCCAGCGATACTGCCAGGAAGAGAAACAGGGCGGGTTGCCACAGAACAGACCTGATCACGGTACTCATCGGTTCCCCTCTCGGCGCTTGGCTACACGCTTCTTCCGTTTGCAGCCAGCCACCCCCATGCAGCCTTCAGTATTGGAGAAACGTGCAAGGACTGCAACAAGAATGCGTACAAGGCCTTTTGTTGGCGAACAGACCTCCTCTCTCGCCGCGGCGTTCCATTACGACACCGATGCGGCGATCGCCATCAGAATCAGGAAGAATCCGCAGATCGCCGCAATCAGGCTGAGTTGGCCCACCCAGCCTTCTTTCTTCACGGCAAGGTGGTGCACGATGGCCGCGAATCCGGCGATGCCGGTGATCACGGGGAGTTCGAAGGCGATGATGGAAATGAGCCCCAATATCTGGAGAAACGAGCAGACCAGGGCCAGAACGACTTGATTCCGCCAGTGGCCGTTGCCCGATCCGGCACGTGAACCGACCGGCGGCCTTCCTCCTCCTGCCGCGATGGACTCCACAGCCGTCTTCACCTCGCTGACGTGCTGATAACGTCGCTCAGGTTCATTCTCCAGTCTCGACATGGAATCGACGTTTCCTGGCCCCACAACTCGCGATTTACAAAGCCTCGAAATTGGGCATTGTACGCGCCGTTACTGGCAGCGACACAAATCAGCTCTGAGTCTTGCCAAAGGGGTCACGGTTGTCAATCGTCAGCCGCAATTGCAGCCCGAGCGTCCGAGGATCGGTCCGGCTTCCGCCCCGGAAGAAAAACACTTCGGGGTCTCGGGTCGCCGAATCCCTCTCGATCAGGCGTCACCAGAGCTACCTGGAATCTGGCCCCCCCAACAGGGCGGCGGACGCGTCTCTTCATTCGCATGAGTACTCTGCGCTCTGGCAGTTGGTTCGGCCAGGATTTCGCCGGAGTGGCCACTTGACTTTCTCCCCGGAGCCCAAGCCGTCTCTGCCGGTTTTCTGCGGAATTCCACTTGCCCAACTGAAACGTGCCCCGGGGGATCTTCGTCTAGATAGGTGGACCAACTGCGTCAGACTCGACGTATTCTTCCATGGTACCCCTTTCGACCAGTCTCCCACTCAGGAGCCCTCCGATGCATCGCTGCCAGAAGTTGTTCCTCACCGCCGCACTGGCAGGACTGTTCGTCCTGCCGGAAGTGGCTCAAGCCCGAATCAAGCTGATCACGCTCCCCGTACGACAGCGTGTGGAAATCCAGTTGGATAACCCGGACGCCACGCTTGTGGAGGAGGAGCGGATCGTGCCGCTGGTCAGCGGCGTCAACCAGGTCGATTTTTCCTGGGCCAACACCCAGATCGACCCGGGAACGATCCTGTTTCGCGTCCTGCCATGGAAGGAAGAGGGGGAACAGGCGGCCGAAGAGAACCGCAAGCAACTCGATGTGAAAGTGCTCTCGGTAAGCTATCCGCCGGGCGAGGCGGCCCTGGTGTGGCAGGTGTCGTCGGACGGGTCCGGCTCGGCCCGGGTGCGGATCAGCTACCTGTTGGGCAACCTGACCAAGAGCTTCAATTATCGTGCGGTGGCCTCGAACGACGAGAGCACGCTGACCCTCTCGCAGTACATACGGCTTCAGAACCTGGCGAACGAAGAGTACGGTTCGACAGGAATCTGGGCAGGTTTCGGTCCGCGGTTCCTCAAGCCCGTCGGCATCAACGAGACGAAGGAAATGCTGATGGAGAAATATGAGGAAGTGCCGATCAAGAAGACCTACACCTGCGATCCCCAGGAGTACGGCTACCTGGACCAGCCGCAGAACAAATTGCTCGTGCCGATGCACTACGTTCTGAAGAACAACGATCCCAACCACCTGGGAAAAGCTCCGCTTCAGTTCGGCAAGGTTCGCATCTTCCAGAAAGACTCGCAGGGTTCGACCGCGTTCATTGGCGAGGACTGGGGACAGTTCACGCCGCTGGACGACGAAATGCGGCTGTATGTGGGTACCGCACAGGATATTGTCGTGCGGCGAACGATCGACAAGAACGAGCAGAAACGGATTGCGGGAAACCTCTTCGATCGCGAAGTGATCGTGAAGTTCGAGATTGAGAACTTCAAGGACAAGCCGGCCATCCTCGACGTGACGGAAAACGTCCGGCAGATCCGCAATGAAGTGGCCGGCGACACGGGTCGGGACGTGGAGTCGGTGCTGGGCAAGGAAACCACGTTCACGGGAGCCCCGGACGAAGAGAAGAGCACCTTCGAGAAGCTCGTCTTTCATGTTGACCTGCCTGGCCGCGGTACCGACGACAAGGCGGTCAAGGTCGTCCACAAGCTCCATCTGGTCATCAAGAACGAGTGGTAGGTTCCCGCGCCCACGCGCTTCATCCGTCCAAGGCAACCCATCGAGGAATTTCCGATGCGATATTCAGTACTACCCGCAGCAGTGCTTGCGGCCGTCCTCTGCGGCGCGCCGATTTCGTCGCAGGCTCGCAATGTCGACCTTTCCACCGTGCCCGACCGCGATACGGTTCAGCTCACGATTTACAACTCCGAAGACCTGACGCTGGTGCGCGAGACCCGCAAGGTCAGTTTCAAACACGGCGTCAATCCGCTCCAGTTCAGTTGGGCCGGAACCCTGATCGACCCCACCTCGGTCGAGCTGCGATTCCTCACCAACCCCGACAAGGTCGACGTTCTGGATACTACCTTCCCCCACGACAAACCGCAGATGCTCTACTGGAATATTGAGAGCGAACTGGACGGCGAGGCTACGATCGAGATCAGCTATTTCACCAGCGGGATCACCTGGTCGGCCGACTACGTGTGCGTGGCCGACGCCGAAGAGAAGACGGTCCGTCTGGACGGATTCGTGCGGGTGACGAATAACTCCGGGGAGGAGTACGAAGACGCCCAGGTGCGGCTCGTGGTGGGCAAAATCAACCTCGTGGAGAAGATCGCCCAGCTTGCCCAGGTCACCATGGACGAAGTCCGGGAAATGCCCGCCGAGGAACTGTCGCTGAGGCGTAAGGATGCGGCCAAGATGATGGTCGCAGGCGCCATGCCCGCTCCGGCGGCGGAGCCGAGCCTGGCTCCCCAACCGAAAGAGATCATCAAGGAAGGGCTGAGCGAGTACTTCATCTTCACGATCGAGGGCACGGAAACGATTCCCAACGGCTGGTCGAAGCGGATGCGAGCGATCGAGGCGGCGGAGGTGCCCCTGGAAATCGAGTACCGCTACCGCGAGCCGGAATATGGACCGCAGCTCGTGCGGATGTACCTGATGCGCAACGACGACGCCTCCAAGCTCGGCACAACACCGCTGCCCGACGGAGCGGTGCGGGTGTTTCGCGACAACGGCCGCGACGGCCTGACCTATTTGAAGGAGCAGCCGATCAACTACATCCCCATCGGCGATCGCATCGAGTTGAACCTGGGCGCCGATCCAGAGGTGATCTTCGAACTCGTCCAACTCCGCACTTGGCGCGACACGATCTGGATGCAGATTGGCGGCGCCGACATCTACCGGCAGGTGGGCACGCCCAACGTCCAGATCGACGTTCAAAGCACCGTGGCCGGCTGGAGCGACCATGTGAAGTACAACCAGCGGATCCGCAACTACTCGAAGAAACCGATCCGGGTGGAGGTCCGCCGGACCCTGCCCGGACACGTCATTTTCCGCAGTTCGCTCGAGCCGACATTGCACGATTACCAGACGGTCGAGTACAAGGCAACGATCGATGCAAGCCAGAAGGCCAATCTCCTCTACGAGGTCGTGCAACTCCAGGGCCGTAACGCGAAACAGAACAACGTGACCCTGGAACCGGCAAAGGTCGAGTGATGAACGGCGTTCTGACAAAGATCCCCCGGGCAATCGCCGCGGCCGTCGTTTGTGTCGCCTTCTCGAATCACGCCACGGCCCGAAACGTCGATCTGTCGACCGTACCCGAACGCGACACGGTACAGTTGACGATCTACAACACCGAGGACCTGACGCTGGTTCGGGAGACCCGAACGGTCTGTTTCAAACGGGGAGACAATCCGCTGCAGTTCAGTTGGGCGGGCACGCGGATCGATCCGACGTCGGTGGAACTGCGATTCTTGACCGATCCGGAGAAATTCGAGGTCCTCGATACGACTTTCCCGCACGACAAGCCACAGATGCTCTACTGGAACGTCCAGAGTGAGATCGACGGCGAGGCAACGATCGAAATCACCTACTTCACCAGCGGAATCACCTGGTCGGCCGACTACGTCTGCGTGGCCGAGACAAGCGAGAAGACGGTCAGCCTCGATGGATTCGTGCGGGTCGCCAATAACTCCGGCGAGGAATATGAAGATGCCCAGGTGCGGCTCGTCGTGGGAAGGATCAACCTCGTCGAGAAGATCGCCGAGCTGGCACAGATCCCCGTAAGCGAAGTGACCCGCCTCGCCGGCAATCGGAAGGAGGAACTCCGTCAACGCGGACTCCGCGTGCTGTTTTTCGACGCCGATGCCATGGCGCTGGACAAGAGTTCCCGGGGCAGGCTCGCCGAGGTGGAGGAGCAGCTCACCGAGAAACAGATCATCAAAGAAGGGCTGAGCGAGTATTTCATCTACACGATCGAAGGCACGGAGACCATCCCAAACGGCTGGTCGAAGCGGATGCGTTCGCTGACCGCAGCAGACGTGCCGCTGAAGATCCAGTATCGCTATCGCGAAGCCGAATACGGTCCTCGACTCGTCCGAATGTATCTCCTCCAGAACGATGAGAAGTCAAACCTGGGCACAACGCCGCTGCCCGACGGCCTGGTGCGGGCGTTTCGCGACAATGGTCGCGACGGCCTCACCTACTTGACTTCGCAACCGATCAAGTATCTGCCGATCGGCGACAAACTGGAATTGAACCTGGGCGTCGATCCCGATGTCCGTTTCGAGTTGATTGCCACACGCACCTGGCGCAACGCGATCTGGATGCACGTTGACGGGACGGACCTCTACCACCAGGTCGGTGCCGCGAACGTCCAGATCGACGTCCGCAGCAGCGTTGCCGGCTGGGATAGCCACACGGCGTACGCGCAGCGAATCCGCAACTTCACCGAGAAGCCGATCGAGGTGGAAATCCGGCGCGTCTTTCCCGGCCACGTTGTTTTTTCCAGCCAACTTGGTGCAAAACTCCACGACTACTGCACGGTTGAATTCCGCGCGAACATCGCCGCCGGCGAAAAGCGAGATCTGGCATACAAGATCTGCAGCAAAGAAGGACGCAACAAGAAGCAGGACAACGTGACCCTCGCCGCCGACTGACCATGGCTGGCCGCCTCACGGTGCGATCTTGATCCCAGACACTCTCGGGTGTCCGCCTCCCCCCGTGCTTGCTCCACAGCCGTTCTTTGGACTCGCAGCCATCGCCTGAGAGTCAAGATTGCACTCCCGCATATCACTCCATCTCTGACCGATCTCCGGCAAGAGATCCTCATCGACCTCTCAGTGTCACCCGCTCACCAGAGGGAATTTCGCATCACCCCCTCTATCTGGTGGCGTGACTTTGCGCCTCCACCTTAGGCCGCAAGCGCCCTGATCACAAGGATTTGGGGCCTGGCCCCTCGCCCAAACATTTTGCACCGCTGCGAGATTACGGTGCAAAACTCGCCTGTTCCACAACCCCGCCAAATAAGTGCGAAGGGCTGCAGCTTGTTGTCTCGAGATCGGGTACGATTGCCGGGAGCATCGCGACTTTCGTCAAGACTCTCTGCTACTCTGCCTTGTCAAAGGACACAGTCATGGGCTGGCTTCAACGTACGGTGGTTGGGATTGTCTGGGCAGCCGGCGGATGGCTGGCGGCGGCCGAACAGGTCCAGGAAATTCCCAGAGACTGGCAATCGCCCCAGATGCGGCGGATTGCCGTGGCGAGCGCAACGGCCTCGTCGGCGTTGACGCCGGAAGGGGAACAGTACGCGCCGGGGCGGGCGATCGACGTGGAGCGGGGCACGAAATGGGTGGCCAGTGTGGCACCCAGCCAGGCTGTCCCCCAATGGATCACCCTAGAGCTTTCCGGCACCCAGCCAGTCAGCGCTGTGGCCGTGTTCGGCGAGCGGATCGGCAACGACGGCATCCAGGACGCCCAGGTTCAGGTGGCCGGCGCGAAGCCCGGCGAGTTCAACACGGTGGCGACGATCGCCGACGCCAGGTCAGGGAGCTGGCTGGCCACGTGGGATCCGGTGAAGACCACCGCCGTGCGTCTGGAGATCACTCGCTCCAGCGGACCCTCGCCGCACACGGACGTCTACGAGATCGAGGTCTACGGCCCGCCGATCTCTGCTGCGGAACTGAAGGCCTATGCGGCGGAAGGGCTCGATCGATGTGCCACGCGATGGAGCGCGGTGGCCGCCTTGGCTGAAAAGCTCCATGTGAAGACCGATCCGCAACTGGCAGGGCTTCGCGGAGCGGTGGACCGGACCGATCGTACGGAGCGACAACTCGCCGAACGCTTTGCCCAATGGGATTCGCTCAGCCAGGCCGACCGGCAGGCCCTGGCGGACGAAATCGAACGGTTCGAAACCCGAGCGAGGCGGATGCTTCCGGGCCTGGAGAAAGCGGCAGCCCTTTGGCCTGACCGCGCCCAAGACATCAGCGCTGCCCGACAGGCCGCCAGTGAAACTGCAGCGGGTGAAAACGTGACGGCAGCCCGCGATGGTGCTCGGCTGTGCTTGGCCAATAGCCGTGTGAGCGTTGTCTTGAATGAGGCCGACGGCACATGGGATGCGACCTGGCTGGGCGTCGTCGACGCGGCCGTCCGCCGGGTGCGGTTTGCCGTCGAAATCGATGGCGAGAGCACCAGCCCGGAAGAAGCGGAGGGCCAGGCGGCCCCGTTCACCGACCCGATCGGCAGCGGCATGGAGATCTCCCAGACCTGGGGCGAAGGAGTCCAGATCGTTCGCCGCCTGCGCGTGTATCACGGCTGGCCGGCCGTGGCGGTTTCGGCTCTGGTCACGAACAAGACGGGAAGCAGCGTCACCCTGGGTTCGGCCGGGATGCTCAGACTCTCCGAAAGTGACGGTGGCTGGTGGCATCTGGCGGAACTGATGAGCGCACCGGCAGCGATTGGCTATCCGGGCACGTCGCCGCCGTGCCGTCCCGTGCCCGACGAACTGCTGGGGACCGGCTCCCTGCAGTATGGCAGTTCCGGGCTCCTGGCCTTCGTCCAGAGGGAATCGCCGGCCGGACTGACGCTTGGTGCCCTGTCGGCCCAGCAGGGCTCGCCTTCAGTCCGGGCCGGATTCCAGGCAGGTGCGGGGGGCACGTCGATGGAGGTCGCTCTGCCGCCTGGCAACGTGCTCCAACCCGGGCAGACGATCGCCCTCGACCCGGTATGGCTTTCCGTCGAGGAGAATCGCTACGACGCTATGGAACGCTACGGCGATGCCGTGGCGGCCTTGGCACCCGAGCCGGTCCGCACGGGCGCGAACTCGCTGTGGTGCAGTTGGTATCCGATCCGGATGGGGATCAGCGAGGAGATCGCTCTGGCCCACGGGGCCATTGCCGCGGAACACTTCAGGCCGCTGGGGATGGAGGTGATCCAACTGGACCACGGCTGGCAACTGGGAGATATCTGCGGCGACTGGTTCCCCAACGAGCGATTTCCCCACGGGCTGAAGTGGCTCTCCGACGAACTGCAGTCGCGTTACGGGATGAAACTGGGCCTGTGGATCGCGCCCACAAACGTGGCCGTCACCAGCCAGTTGTTTCGCGACCATCCCGAGTGGTTGATGAAGAATGCCGAAGGCCAGCCGGCCTCGATCGGGCGGTGGTTCTGGGTGCCGAACCCGGAGATGACGCTGATCGACGCTTCGCAGCCGGGCGCGGAGAAGTGGATCGAAGAGACATTCGCCCGGCTGTCCTCCGAGGGGGCCTGTTACTACAAAATCGACTTCATTGCCGGTTCGCCCGCCTTGGGCCGCGCGATGGCCGCAATTCGCCGGGGCGCCGGGCCGGAGGCGTGGATCCGCTACTGCCAGACGCCGCCGCTGCTGTCGGCCGGGCTGGCCAGCAGTGCCTACATGGGCGACGACACGGGCGACGCCGGCCTGGCCAATTGGATGCATCTGGAGCGAGTCAACGCCCCGCTACTGGCCTCCAGCTACTGGGTCAACGACCGGCTCTATCATCGCGAGGTCTGCGACATGAGCGTGGGGGCCAACGCGAGCGTCGAGGAAGCTCGCTTCAAGATGTCGCTGATGGCGATGAGCGGCTGCAGCATCTCCTTCAGCGACGATTTCCGGGCCCTGGAGTTGCCACGGATCCGGATGATGCAGCAGTGCCTGCCGCCGGGCAATCCCCTGGGGCGTCCACTCGATTTATTCGAGCGGGAAAGGCCGTCGCTATGGCACATGCACTGCAAGACGACGGCCGGCGAGTGGGACGCCGTGGGAGTTTTCAATTTCGAGGATGATGCCCAGGAGCGGAGCGTGGAATTGTCGGCCCTGGGACTGGCGGCCGATGCGGAAGTGACCGTGTTCGAATTCTGGGAAGAGAAGTTCCTGGGCACGCACAGGGAGCGGGTGACCCTGCCCATGGCTCCGCGGACCGCCCGGATTCTCCTCATCCACCGCCTGCCGACCCGGCCTGCCGTGATCGCCACGAATATGCACCTGCTGGGCGGTTACCACGAGCTCCAGCGGCTCACCTGGGACGACGCGGGACGCACGCTCTCCGGCAACTGCCGCCGCATGCCGGGTGTTACCGGGCGGGTCAATTTCTATCTGCCCGACGGTTACCGGCCGGCGGCCAGCTCGCCGCCAGCGGGCGTGCCGTCCCTGACGCAGGTGGATGGGCCCGTGTGGAGCACCGAACTGGTGTTCGAAAAGGCGGAGGCAGAGTTTACGTTCGCTTTTCCGTAAGCGCTCGATCCTTGGGGTTGATGTTCGTCTTTCGTGTCTTTGGTTCCAGTCGTGGTTGACCTACTGGAGCAGGTCCGTCTTGGCAGCTTCGACGATTCGGTCAAGCTCGGCAACAAACGACTTGTCACGCTGGATCGGAGGATGATTGGCCACCAGTTCGCGCCACATGTGGTCCGCTTCACCCAGCAGCTTCTCGTCGCCGAACTGGACGGGGGCTGTATGGATGCAGGCAGTCCGGTCGAAGAGCTGAGGGTTCCAGCCGAGCTGGCGGAAGTGCCGGAGAGTGTGTTCCGACTCCAGGTAGGTCCGGCCGGCACAGAACTCCAGCTCGTCGATCAGGTCCAGGGAGAGGGTCTCGTCGCTGACCTCCATGCCGCGGTGGAACTTGTAGAGGGCCTCGTTCGCTTCCAGATCGATCATGGCCTGCGTGGGAGAAAAGACGGCCGCGTTGTCGAGCGCTCCGATCGCCAGCGGCAGGCTGACGGTGGATCCGAAAGCCATCTGGCGAAAGACCTTCATGGTGGCCGCCTGGATGCCGGGTGTCTTGGCCTCGACGTAGGCCGGTTCCACATTGTGCACGAGGCCGTATTTCTGGCGGAACAACTGGTGCAGCGCCACGTCGGTGAGAATGGCCGAGGGGGTGCAGAAGCGGATCTGCGTGGTTCGCATGTCCATCTCGGCGGCGATGCTCGTCGAGTAGTAGAACACGTCGGGGTCGACCATGGTGGCGGCCGTCATGCAACCGAGGATCTCGGCGGCGGCCACGACGGCACTGCCGGCCGGCGTGATCGGGCTGGTTGCCCCCAGGATCGGCATGGGGGCGAAGTTGACCGGGAAACCGTACTTGAGAGCTTCCTGCAGGACATCGCAGGACCGCGTGTCGAGCTTGAGCGGCGAGGTGGTGCAGTAGGCGGCCACGAAGATCGGCGGGCAGGTCCGCAAGGCCTTTTCGTCACCGTCGACCACCAGCTTGGCCAGTTCGGCCAGGTACTTGACCTCCCGGCCGGAACTGGTGCCCACCCAACCCGGCCTGGTCGTGTTCAACAGAAGGAGCCGGGCCGACTCGATGGTTTCGATCCGGGGATCGAAATCGCCGCAGATCAGCGGCGAGTTGACCGCCGCCACGCTCGGCAGGGCGTCGCCGAGCCGGATCATGTCGACCTGGTCCTGGGCGGTGGGCTGCCGGTAACGCCCTTGCGGATAGTCGAAGATCCAGGGCGTGGCAAAGCCGTAATCGACGGTGAACGTTTCGGGGGCGGCGATCCGGCCGGCCGGCATTTCGCGGCAGAAAGGATACCAGAGGGAGGAACGGACCGATTTGTAGCGATCCCGTTGGGCCGCGATCTGCTTTTCGACGAGGTCGCGTTTGAACCATGCCCGGTGACGGGCGAAGTCGACCCGGCAGCCCGCATCGGCCAGGGCGCGGAGCAGGAACTCTCCCTGAATCTGCAGCCCGGTGCGCTCGAGAACCGTGAGCGTGCCCTCATGAAGGCGCTCAATCTGCTCCGAATCGACCGCGCGTAGCATCCCGTCAAGCATGGCAAATACCTCTCCCTTGTCCGACTGCCTTACGCTGCCGCCGGCTACGGCACCTACGAGCAGGAGGAGGGGCCGTCTTTGTAGGTGACAAACTCGACCATGGCGCCGTCGGGCGTTTTGTAGAACCCGGCCACGGCAAAGCCCGCGTCGAACGGCTCCAGCACGACCTCGAGCCCCTTGGCGGCCTCGGTGATCGCCTCGACGCTGTCGACGCGGTATCCGATGTGGGGGCCGTTTCGCAGCGGGCCGGTCACCGGACTATCGGGCTCAAAGCGGAGCCATTCGACGTGATAGGGGTGATCCTCGTGATTGGTGACCCACACCCGGGTGGCCGGCACAAAGACCTCGCCCGGCTTCTTCTCCGTCGTGACGATGCCGATATGATCGAACTGCATGGAAAATCTCCTCAGTGGATAGGGGGCCTGGGATCTACTCCTGGACGTTCTGCTCCTCGTCCTCGTCGTCGTCCTCCTCGGGCGGTTCCGGGAGGGGCGGCAGTCCGAAGAGGGTCTCGACTTTCTCGGCCATGATGGCCAAGCGTCCGGCCAGACGGGGGTAAAAGGCCGACATGGCCATCCCGAATTGCTCGGCCGCTTCGTAGATGTGGATCGGATTCTCGCGGTCGGGCATCTCTTCCAGCGAATATTCCGCCATGGTGATCCTGCCTTTCGCGTGGCCAAAAGGATAGATCACCGTGGAGAGCGATTCTCGCAGGCTGGCCAGCCGCTGGAAGACCTCCGCCGCCTCGCGGAGGATCTCGTTGATCAGATGCTTGTCGCGATGGTGGCCGCGGAGCTGCCCCAGGAGCGAACGCAGCGCGGCGTGTGAATTCCGCAAGTAAATGAGGTCTTCCGAACGGGTGTTGAGGAAGGCCAGCGCAACGACGAGCGTGTGGCATTCTTCTTCCAGTTTGCGGGAGTCTCCCAGGCGAGCGGCCACCTTCTGCACGTGCATCAATTGCAGGGCGGCCCAGAGCCGGATCGAAAAAGCCTCTTCGTAACGTGCCAATTCCCGGGTGGCGCCGTTGATCCGGGCCCGCGCTTGCCGGAGGACCTCGTTGGCCTGGTCGATGTTTCGCATGGCGATGCTGAAATCGGCCTTGCGCACCCGGTATCCGGCCCGGAACAAGGCCCGGGCCTGTGTGGCCTCGAGAACATGCGTGTCGGCCTGATCGTACTTCTTGACGATCGCCCGGTGAGTTTCGATCGTCGACATCATCACCTGCCGCGCGTTCTTCATGGCCGCGACGGTTGCGTTGGCGTCGGAGGGAGCATCGACGATCGAGCCGCGAAGGCGAATCGGCCGCAGCACCGTGAACGTGCCCTGGTAGTAGCGTCGCACGGTTTTGAAGGCCTGGTCCTCCTGTTCAATCCGCTCGAGCAGGTCGCCGATCGGGTGCATGTCGGATTGTTTGAACGCGGGCCCGAAAACGCCGCGGTAGAAATCCCAGGTGGCGCTCCGCGCCAGGCCGAGGAAGTTGGAGAACAGGAGATGGGCCGGCAGTTCAACCCGATAGATTCCCGGCGACTGCTCTTTCCACGCGTTTTCGATCCGCTCGCGAGGGCAGGGATGCGAATCGAACAGGCCGGTCTTGGACTGGTCGACATGCTTCCGCAAGGCCTTGTGAGCCTTCTTGGGAAGCTGGCGGGCATTGGAGAGAACCAGGAGGGGTAGGTTGTCGCCCAATCGTCCTTCGCCGTGCCCGTACTCCAGATCGCTGATCGCCCCTTGATAGGCCAGGTTGAGCAGTTCGATACGGCGAGTGGTATTCTCGAACGTTGCACTGCCGCCGACGCGGGTTTCGAACCGGTCGGCATCGAATTCGCGTTGCCGAAACATGTAGCCGCACACCAGATAGGCGAGCATCAAGAGTCCGCGAAGGATCCACTGGGGGACCTTCATCGTCAGGCGAATCAAGTGGATGAACAGGAACAGGCGGACATCCACGTGGCGGGCCATCCGCGAGAACTTGTAGTCCCAGTACTCCCCGTCCGCCGCCCGCGAGAACCACATGCTCACTCGCATCACCAGGGCGGTCAACCGGATGCTCGACTTCTGCGTGAAGTGGCCGAGTTCGTGAGCCAGTACGCCGGCGAATTGGCGAGTATTGAGTCCCACGATCAGGGAGAGGCCAAGGGTCAGAACCAGCTCGCCGCGCGACGCGCTGAATAGCCCGCCGCGAAATCCGGCCGAGGCATTCACGTCGGTATCCACGTCGATTCGCGAGGGGATCGGAGCGCCAACCGCTACGGCGATGCGTTGGACGAATGCGTAGAGGAGAGGATCGCTCTGGGGGGTGAGAGTGCGAACTCGTTCATCGCGATCCAGCCGGCCGAAGAGGGGGCGAACCAACGCCACAAACGTGAGAATGACCACAATCAATGGAACCAGAAAGAGAACGAAGAGAAAGACGGTGCCGCCCGTCTCATGGGCGCTGCGGAGGGAGTCGATGCCGAATCTGACGTACCAGACGATGAACACCCCTGCGCCGATGATCATCAGCAGGTAGGCGGCAACCATGGTGATCATGACGCAGGCGACCAGAAACATGCCGAATCGGTAATCGCCGGTCAGTTCCACGTCGTCGATCTGGCCCTCGAGTCCCTGGAGGATCATGCCCTGGAGTTCCTGCCGGCTGGGCTGGCGAGACTGTGGTTGCGGGATAGCCTCTGGGATGCGCGGACCTCCAGCGGCCACAACCGTGGCGACCGGGGGCTGGGACGCTACGGGGCGAGGCGGCGACGTCCGGGTTTTGGCTGCGGCCGGTGAGCTGCCGGTGGGGGTAGCCACGGGTGTGGGGGAGGCTTTCTGCAACCCGGCCTTCTTGCCTGCCGCAATCGTTCGGGCAACCGGCACATCGGACAACGATTCAGGAGCCGGCGGTACTACTTCGAGCGCAGGCTCCGGCTTGGAGACGCTGGGAGTCGACTTCTGGCTCCGCGGGATCGGTTGAGCTTGCGGCAGAGGGCCCTGTTTCCGTTCGCCCGTGGGAACGGTCGAACTGCGTTGCCCCGCCTGCGGCTCTTGCGCTTGCAGCGCCACTTGTGGTTTCGGTGTCTTCACTGCGGGCTGCCTGGGCGGCGGATCGGCCGTCGGCAGGGGAGCCGATTCCGACCTCACCGGGAATTGAAGCAGAAGCTGGCACCCGGGGCACTTGCCCTGCTTGCCCTCGAGCGAGTCGGCCACTTTGAACTGACGACTGCAATTGGTGCAATAGACGAGGATTGCCACCGCAAGCTTCCCCTTGTCTTCTACTTACGAGTCTCCGGCAGAACTACCGATCGCGGAAATCCATGCCCTCGGGAAACTCCTGTGTTTTGTCAGGGCCTTTAAGCTAAGAAGCCCTCACAAAACGTACGAGTTTCCCACGGGCATGGATGTGCACAGCCGGTGGTTTTGTTAGCGGCTCTAAAATTGCCTTGCATGATTTCAGGGATAACCATCACGCCCCACCGTGATGAGCGTCGCGCCCGCCACAGGGCCTGTCCAGCCATTTTTCAGGCGATCCCGGATCTGGCTTCTTATGAGTCTAAGCATCCTCCGCCTGGCTGGATACACCCCTGACCGAGTCTCATCGAGAACCTGTCCGAGAACCACGAGGAAAACCTCCTGGGGACAGAAGCACTGGGCGACGGTTTTGGGCTTGGGATCGGCTCTCAATGGGAAGCGGCTTCCTTCTTGTAGGTTATCAGGATCGCGGCCGGTTGGCTGGGCGACTTGACCATCACACCTTGCGTGAGCAACTCCTGGCCGCTTGCCTGCCAGGGCTCCTTCGCATCCATGTCCATGAGCGTGTATCGAGCTTCGCGGTCCAGCCCCCGAAGCCGTAGCTGGACGGATTCCTCGGGGCAGTCGCCCCGGCGGAAGGCTTGCAGGAACCCTTCGCCCAGGTCGGGCCGGTCGAACTGCCATGCCATCCAGATCGTGTTTTCCGTGCCGAACGTGGTGAGTGGGTAATAGTCGCCGAAGTAGCAGGGAGATACCTGCCGCCATTGGTCCGTCAGCGTGCGAAGCAGCTCATAATCGAGGTCCTTGCGACGGGTGTCCACACCGACGGTGAACTCGGGCGACATCTGGCTGCGGATCAGGTACTTGTCGATGGCCATGAAACCGGTGCCGTTGAACGGCATCCAGAAGGAGATCCCATAGGTATGATTCTGCTCGCCGACCGGCTCAAAGATATAGTCGCTGCGCAACAGCGGCACAGACCTGCGCTGCGTCTCCAGGTCGTTGCGCCGCCCACCTGAGGCGCAGGAGTCGATGAGCATTCCGGGATGCCGGCGGAGCAACTCGTCCCAGTAGGCGAAGTAGCCTTCCACGTGGCGGATCTCACTGATTCCCTGGCGGTCCTCGGCGTCGGCGCCGCGCCAAAGCTCAAGCGGATCGATGTTGAAGTCCTGGCGATAAAGATCGATTCCCTCTTCGGTGAGCAGCTTGTCGATATGATCGACAAGCCATTGGCGGCACTCGGGATCGGCGAGTTTCAAGAGGCCGCCCCCTTTGCCGCCGTAGACCCACTCGGGATGCTGATCCGCGATCCATGTGTCCGCATGGACTCGCTCCGGTTCGAACCAGACGATGGTCTTGATCCCCTGGGACCGGCACCACTGGCTGACCTCGCGAATTCCCTTCGGCCAGCGTTTCTTCTCCACTTCCCACGTGCCCGTCTTGGGCCACCCGACCGGATCGCAAGGATACCATCCCGCGTCCTGCCACCAGTAGTCCGGGCGGATTCCCTCCTCCAGGTAACGCTGGAGAAAGTGGAGCTCCTCGGCCGCGTTGGTGATGATCCCCGGGTAGTGGTTTCCGTTACAGGCGGAGATCATCGGCGCGAGGGGCTTTCCGCCGGGTCTTGGCAGGTTATGCTCAATCATCCAGCTTCGCCAGACGTTCTGCGCGCCGATCCAGTCGCCTTGATAGAACTGCAAGACCGCCATCGGACTGCGGACCTCCTCGCCCGGGTGCAGGCGAAAGTGCGTCCGCTCCTGGCCCCCGCAGATTCGCAGGTGGTTGCCGCCGTCACGGATGAAGTCGGCCGCCCACTGGCCCGCCCAGCTCACTACCGCAATGACCCCACCACCCCCGGTCTCCAGGTTGAAATAGGGCAGATCGCTGTTGGTGGGCCGGCCTCCCTGCGTGGCGATCCGTTTGGCTGTTTCGGGAGCCAACACGGCTTCCAGCGGCTGGTAGTCGTTCGCAGCGCAGGGACTTCCCACGAAATGGTGGAGCAGGAACTCACCGCTGCCGTTCCGCGAAAAGCTCGTATCCAGGGTACGGATCTCTTCCAGGATGGGCGTGTCGGCCGCGCCGGTGTTCTTGAAGTACAGTGTCCACTCGACCGTCGGGTAGTTGTCGTACTCCACAATCAGGCAACGCACTTCCAGTCCGGTTTCGGGATCCGTGTAGGTCTGGGTTCGCTGAGTCTTGCCAAGGCCGAGCGGTGTGGCCTCCTCACGGAACTTCCATTCGGCCAGAAGCTCATCCGACGGTTTGTCGCCGTAGACGAACGAGAAGGGCGGAGCGGCAGCCTGGCGGTGACGGACCGCCACTGGAATCAGCGGCAGGTCGCCCAGCCAGATCTCACGGCCATCGGCCAGAACGGCCTTGGCATCGGCCCAACTGGCCTGATCGCTGTTGACGTTGTCGCCTCCGTTTCCTGCAGAGATCGTGAACTCCGTGGCCCCGCCGAGGTCAACAGCCACAGGTATGCCCGGTTCGCCACGGTGCATCACGGGCGAGTAGAAGACCCGCTTGCCGCCGACCTGCACCATGAACTCCACGCTGCCGCTGGTGTAGTCCCCATTGATGTCGATACCGACGGTGGCGGTAAATGACCTGCCCGGTCCCGGGAGGCGGACCAGGACATGGCTGACGGCATGGCAGTAGAGCCCACGGGTAAACGTCTCACCGGCAATCTTCAAGGGCTGACCATCGCGAGCATTCTGATGCACAGGGCCATAGTTGCTGAGCACCACCAGGCCCGCTGTCAGGGGCGGCGCCGGCTGGGATCCTGCCGGGGCCTCAGCCCGTCGGAAATGCTCGCGGGCCCAGCGGCGTGCCTGGAGAATCTCTTCCGGCGCGGGTACGGCTGCCATGGCCGTTCCGGCGAGGCTGATCACGAGTGCCGCGGCCAAAGCGCATTTTCGTTGAGTGGTCATCCTGAGAAGTCCTAAAAAGACGTAACGGTTTCTTACCGGCACGGATAGGCCCATCCGCCGGCTCCGTGGGAGCAAAACAGACTGGACTGCGACCCCTATTGTTTTCGTTGGCTGCCCGCTCCACAAGAGCCGGAGGAGCGGGGGGAGCGGGGCTGGCTGCCGTCACGGCGATCCGTGGAGCGAGCCCCCCCCTTGGGATCCCTATCGGCGGAGATAGATCCTTCGGGCCGCTGACGCACGACTCCCGCTCCCGGGGAGCTCGCGGCAGGAAACGATCAAGGGGCCGAGGAGAGTCGCTCTTGGACTTCCAGTGATTCCATCTCGGCGACCGGTTTGGGACTGGGTAGCGACGGAGAGGCAGAAGCGTCGGGCACGTGGCGGCCGGGGGAGGTGGCCAGTGCGAAGACGGCTTCGATGACGGCGAACAAGGCGGCGACGGAGCAGAACATGATGGGGTAGCCGGGGAGCCCGACCGAGGCGCTGCTGTGGACGATCCAGCCGGCAATCGGGGCCCCGATGAGTTGGCCGAAGTCGTAGCCTGCCAGCATGAGAGTTGTTCCGAGGCCACGATAGCGGTTCGGAAAGGCCCCGCTGCCCAAAGCGATGGTTGTGGGGAACAGGATCGCGTGGCCGACGCCATAGGTGAAGCCGGGGAGCATCAAGGACCACTCGTCCCAAACAACGAGAAACACGAACTGGCTTACGAGGATGAACGTCATGCCGATGAGGATCATGGGCCGCAGGCCGAGCCGCTCGGGGAGGCGGCGGGTAGCGATCCGTGTGACGATGGCCGTTGGGGAATAGACGAGGAAGAACAGGCCGATGCGAGTGATGTCGAGGTCGGCCGCATAGGTGCGCAGGAAGGTTGCGGGCAGGCCGACCCCCACTCCCATGACCGCGCTGACAAGCAGGATGGTGCCGGGTTGATAGCGGCGAAGGATCCAGAGGACCGGGGGACGGCGACGCGCGGGAGGCGCGGTTTGCCCCCGCGTGGCCAGCCATGCAAAGCCGAACGCGGCCACTCCGAACGCGGCCGAGATGACAAACAGAAGGTCGGTCTGGAAACGGCTGATCGTCGCGGTTCCACAGGCCAGGTCGCCCACCTGGGTACCGGCGATCGTACCGAGGAAACCGCTCGTACCGAGCATGCCGAACATCTCCGCCATGCGAGTTGTCGGGGCACGCCCGGAGATGAAGGTCATTGAGGCTCCGAAGATTCCAGCCAGGGAACAGCAGTAGAGAATCCGCAGGACGTAGATGGCCAGTCCGTGGTAGCTGGTGACCACGAGGTGAGCCAGGCAGCAGATGATCATCAGCGCCGTGGCGGCCAGCCAGACGCATCGGGCGCCGTGGCTGTCGATGATCGAACCGAGCAACAGCCGGGCAACGAGGCTGCCGACCATGCCGATGCCGACGATCCAGCCGAGGTGCAGCTCGCTCCCGCCGAGCACGGTGACGAAATCGGCGTAGCGGTAGAGCAGCGCCACGGCGATCATGACCATGAAATTGGACGCATAGGCGTTCCAGAAGGGACGCCCGTAGGGTGTAGTGTGGTCGGGATCGATGCGGAGAGACACAGTCGTGTCGGAGGGGGAGGGTCTGTGGTGTTCAGGTCGCCAAACCTGTTATTCTAACGGGAGCCGGGCCGGTTGTCAGCGGCTTAAATTCGACACAAGGGCGCGCGGCCGTGGTCTCGGAGTGCAGAAGCCGGGTCTCTGCGACTCGATCCACTGGCAGACATTCGCCTGCAAGAGGCCGGCAGGCCCGCTTGGCGGCAAGTTCGAGGGTGCGGTAAGTGGACACTTTCCGCCCGGGACAGGTTCGATTCGGCCGGCAATTCTGCTAGAATTCGACCGAGACGCTCTTGGAGCCGACACCACGACCATTCCCAACTCGTTGGCTCTCCGCCGGTGGGAGACACGCTTCGTGGTCTGGGGCAGCCTCTTGGAGCCGATGCCAAGGCGATTGCTGGCGAAGTTGTATTTTACCCGTGCAGAACACCCTCGTTCTGCTGCGGAGTACTGGTTGTGGCAAGGAGACGGACGGATGCCCAATGCCAATAAAACACTGGTCACCGTGGCCACTTACAACGAAATGGAGAACCTGCCTGACCTGGTCGAGCAGGTTTTCGATATCGTACCGCAGGTCGATCTGCTGGTGATCGACGACAATTCACCCGATGGCACCGGACGCTGGTGCGACGAGAAGGCAGTGGACGAACCGCGGTTGTACTGCCTCCATCGGGAAGGCAAGCTGGGCCTTGGAACAGCGACGATCGCCGGCATGAACTACGCCATCGAGCACGGATACAAGTTCGTGCTCAACATGGACGCCGATTTCAGCCATCACCCCAGGTACCTGCCGGACTTTCTGGGCGGGATGGATCCGGAAGACGGGCGTCCGGTCGACGTGATGATCGGTTCCCGCTACGTGCCCGGCGGTGGCGTGGAGGGCTGGGGGCTCAAACGGCATTTCATGTCGCGGGGAGTCAATCTCTACAGCCGCTGGTTGCTGGGGTTGAAATCGAGAGACTGCAGCGGCGCTTTCCGCTGCTACCGCACGGAATTGCTCAGGAAGATCGATCTCGACCGGGTTCGATCGCGGGGTTATTCGTTTCAGGAAGAAATTCTCTGGCATCTGAAGCGGGCCGGTGCGACGTTCGGAGAGACGCCGATCGTGTTTGCCGACCGGGAGCGGGGGACGTCCAAGATCAATTTGAAAGAGGCCGTGGCCGCGCTGGCGATCATCTTTTCGCTCGGCGTGCGGAACTGGCTTGGTTTGGGGGCGAGGCCGGCGAGAGCCCGGTAAGACCTGGTGCGTCGAAACGCGCCCTGCGTGGCTTCTCATGTCTTTCGCGCATTTCTTGGTTTCCAGGATCATGAGTGAGACAGGCTCCGTGTCGAACAACAACCCTTCCTGCAACTTTACGTTTCGGGTTCGCTACAGTGAGACGGACCAGATGCAGACGTATTACAACTCACGGGCGCTGGAGTGGTTCGAGACGGGTCGGACCGAGCTGTTGCGTTCCGTAGGCAAGCCCTACCGCGAGATGGAATCGCTGGGGGTGATGCTGCCGGTCCGCGAGGCCCACGTGGAGTACCTCGGCCGGGCCCAGTACGACGACCTGTTGAAGCTGACGGCGAGGATGTCGAAGGTCAGTCGGACCCAGGTTCGGGTCGACGTGGAAATCGAGCAGGCCGATGGGGGTGAGCCCGTCTGCCGTGGCTGGACGGTCCACGTGGTCACGAATCGGGAAGGCCGCCCGATTCGTCCGCCGCAGTGGTTCACCGCCCTGCTGGACTCGGAAGAGTGAGTGCAGAGCCAATCCGTTTGCAGCCGAACTCGCTCCTCCGCAACCGAATTCGCCCCGTCGTAGCCGAATTCGCCAGAATTTGGCCCTCTCCGTCGATCTCCAAGAGCCGAATTCGCCCGTCCGTAGCCGAACTGGCCAGAATTTGGCTCTCTCATCGCGAGTTCGAAATCTGGCGATTTCGATTACTGCTGGATCGCCTTGCGGAACAGGTCCAGCTCGCCGGCGTCATAGGGCTGAAAGTCGCCGTGATAGAGGTCGTGTTGCCAGATTTCGGGCTCCGGCTGCCCCGGACGGTGGCCCCAGTTCAGGTCGGTTTGCGTCTTGCCGTTGACCAGGCCCCAGTGGAGACAGCCCACGTTTTCTTTTCGAAAGACGGGCAAACAGGTGGAAACCAGCGAGCCGCGGCCGCGGTTGAGCCACTCGGTGTTGATCACGGGCCGGTCATGGATCTTGAGATCCGCGATATGCTGGGAAAGTTGTTCGGCCGGACCATAGTCGTGGAACGTGATCACGTCGCTGTTGCGGTAGATCACGCGGTTGAGAGACCCGTTACCGTTCCACTGGCCGACGGTGAGCGGCTGGTCCGGATCGACGTCTCTTGCCCACTGGAAGACTTTTTCGACCAACGGGATCGAAATGTCGCCAAGCTCGCTGTTGGTCGGTTCGTTGTAAAGATCCCAGACCCAGACTCGCCGGTCGTGTTCGAAGGTGCCCACAAGATCGCGAACATATTTCTCGAGCCGGAACCACTGGGTTGAGTCACGCACGATGCCGTGTCCCGGGCTGGGGGTCCAGCCGTTGGCATACCAACCCTCGACCACGTCGGGCTGCTGTCCGTAGACGGGATCGGAGATGGGTCCGAACACACAATCGTCGAACAGCGCCAACATGACCTTGATTCCACGGCGGTCGCAGATGGCCAGGAACGTGTCGAGACGCTTCTTGAAAGTGTCGGGGTCATGCTCCCAGACAACAAACGGCAAGACAACCCGAAGGCAGTTCAATCCAATCTCTTCCGCCAGCTGCAATTCCTTGTCGATCCGCTCGGCGTCGAAGTTGTAGGGCATCCACATTTCGGTATAGCTGATGGCGTTGGCAGGCACGTAGTTGAAGCCGCAGGGCCAAGGCTGCGACCGGTACCACTGCCACGCCCTGTCGCGAGTCCAGCGATCCTCCTTGACGGCCACGAGTCCCACGTCCACGTACTGCCCACCGTAGGTCTGCTTGCAGTGGACGGCGATCGTATTGGTCCCGGGTCTCACGGTTGCCGCCGCGGCTGCCGACAGGGGCAACAGGTCGAAGTCGGTGTTGTACCAGGTTGCCTCGACAGCAAGGACGCCGTTCAGATAGATCTGCGTGTCTTCGTCATGATGAAGGAGGGCGTAGAGCTGTCCGTCCAGGGGGCGATCGAGCATGAAACTGCGGCGAAGCCAGATCTCCTGCGTGTTCCAGACCGTGCCAATCCGAGTATTGGGAGTTTCCTTGGTACCGAAACCGCCTTCTCCTTCCTTCCAGGCTGCCTCGTCAAAAGCGGGCTGAAACCAGTCGGCGGCAGGCGTCTCGAAGGTGTAACGCCACACGCCGGGCTGTTGTTTCGAGTGTGGAAAGACAATCCGATCTTCGATCGTGCCGGATTCACCCGCCATGAGCGGCGAGATCAGTCCAAGGAGAACAAGACCGGACCATCCCATGTGCTGCAGCCACGACATCTGCTCTTTCTCCTTCTACCTGAGGCCTGGTGACCGGGCAGGGTGCGATCTGAATCGACTTCTCGACCGACTTACGGCCGGTGCAGCCGCTCCATGAAGATGGGATTCTCACGCTCCTGCGGATTGATGACCACCTGGGGCTCAGATACCAGGGTGTCAGCAAGATCCGCTGGCTCGATCGGTGTGGAGTCGGCGGGCTGCCAGGCGAAATCGAACTGGAACTCCATGACGCCGTGGCTGTCGGCCACGAAGTTGGTGAACCACACGTTGTTGAAGACCATCGTGAAGATGCGTCCCGGATTTTCGGGGGCCGCACCTGGCCGAGCCAGCACCTGGTGATCACCCAACGCAACGAGCGGGGCGTCACGCGTGGCCCACAGCCATTGGCCCGCCGGTGTCTGGTAACGAGCCCACCCGTCGATGGAGAAGAACTCCCGGCATGTGCCGGGCAGTTGGTCTTCGAAAGGCACAAAGGGGAGGCCTCCGTTGCTGACCTGGGGGAGTGTTGGGCCGGACGGTACGGCGCTGGATACAAAGAAGATCTCGGGCAGCTCCGATTCGGTGCGGTGAAAGCGGACAGCGAGCCGGGCTCGGGGCTCGCCGTTCCACAATTCCATCTGCCGGGTGAGCCATTTCAGCCGCGGATGGGCAAGGGTCTGCGTGTAGACCGTGGTGTGCGAGTTCTGCTGGCACGTTGCGTCGCCGGCGGGCGCGGCGAGTTCTTCCTTCAGGGTCTCGCTGCGACGTTGGCTGCGCTGGGCCGGATCGGCCAAGCCGTGGATATCGGCGTAGGTCCACCGGCCGCCGAAGCCGGAAATGGCTACCGAAAGGAAGTCACCCGTGCCGGCTTCGAACAGCGGCTGCTCCATTCCGGGCCAGCGAGCGGAGACAGGCCAACCATGCTTATCGTGAGTTGTTGTGACAGTCGGCGCTGGCGGCGACGTTTCGGCGGTCTGCTCGCTCAAGACATATCGCCGGATGGATTGGCCTTCGAGCCCTTCGGCCCAGAAGCGAGCGACCTGATCCGGGCCATTGTCAGGAAAAGTCTCCGAGCTGTTTTCGGACGTCATTTCCTGCTCACCGGCCGGTTGGGAATGGGGACGGTAGCCGGGTTCGAAGTCGAGCGAAACCGACTTGCCCGTGGCCGGATCGGCCAACGAGTGGAAATCGCCGCGGAGACAGGACGACGGCATCGTGATCCAGCCGGTCCACGGCAGCTTGGTCGTGTTGGCCACGTAGAGACCTTCTTCGCGCTGGTAAACGGCGGTTCGCGCCCGTTGGGCCAGGAGCAACTTGGCCAAAGCCATGGGCCGGTAGGCCATTCGCGATTTTTCGTTGTACTGGGCCCAGGTGTCGATGGTGTGGGGCTGGCCAACGCTGTCGCTGGCCCCCCAGGTGTGTTCGTCGAACAGGCACAGATCGCGGTAGATCTCCCTGGCGGCAGCTCGGGCCTCAGCGTCCACCGGTCCCCAGACGGGCGACACGGCGGCGGCAACCAATCGCTTGGCCTGGCGGCTGGCAGTCACCTCCCGCGGGCCGGACGCGCCGCCATTGGCCCACCAGTCGGTCCATTCTCCCTCATACTCCGGGATCGTTTCGCCGACCTGGTCCCGCAGGTGATCCAGGGCGTCGGCCACGGGGGAAAGATGCAGTTCAGGCTTCAGGCCGAGCCGTTTCCAGGTTGCGACAAAATCGGCCATCGGGGGAAAGGGGGGATCATTATCCATGCGCCATTCGTTGGTGACCGAAACAACCAGCGACGGGTAGCGGTATCCGCCCGCCTCCAGCGACGCGAGCTTGCCGAGCAGATGGGTGTGGGCCGCCCGGACCGAGGCCTCGTCGGACCTGAAGAACTCGCCCGGCCGGGCAGGCCGGTAGCGTGTGTCGGTCGATTCGGGCACGGGGCCGCGCCGCCATGTGTCGGGGTGGAAGTAGTAGAAGCCGCCCACATAGTGATCGCCCAACCAGACGAAAAGTCTCCGTCCGTCGGGCATCTTCCACCAGAATGCCGACGGGCGGTCCATCGGCGGGCCGCCCAACGTGGAGTTGATACCCATGAGCAATTTGTCAATCCCGCGATCCAGCAGGGCCACGGCACCGGCCCGGGGAAACCCGTTCACATCGTTCTGCACGCCTGCACGGGGATGGACTTTTTCCCAGAGTTCGTCCGGCAACCAGTGGAGGGCCGTTTGCCACTCGGCCGGGTTGAGCGTGGGGGTCTGATTCATGGCCAGGGCGGTGATCTCCAATCGCCCCGTGGCAACCGCCTCGAGAAAGGCATCCCGCCGGGATGCACTGGCAGCCTGCCACCAGTCGTCGACAGTGAGCGCGGCCTCGGCCGTCCAGCAGAATCGCCCATCCGGCGCGTTGTCTTTTGTCGCCAGCACGGCGTCGATGGCGATATCCAGGTAGCGCATCTGCTGCCGGCGGCAGGCGAGGGGGTGGTCGGTGAACCCAACGTCCGTGTGCGACATGTGAACGATGTCGATCCGCTGCACAAATTCGGGCATC
>CAYSCH010000046.1:27768-36363 GCA_964429355.1 uncultured Planctomycetaceae bacterium
GCTGCAGGGCCTCCGCGATGCGGCGCTCCAGCTCCTCGTCGCCGGCCGGGGCGGGGGCCTCCAGCCGGTCGAAGGAAAACGCGCACTGCTCGGCCAGGCGGAAGGTGCCGGCGATCGCCGCTTTGCCCGCCTCGCGCCAGCGGTGGACGATCGCCGCCGCGGTCAGCAGACCGTCCAGCTTGCGATCCTCGGCCAGGGCCGCCGTGGCGGCGATAACCCACGCGAGGGTGAACTTGCCCAGGCAGACGCCGATCTTCCGAGACCAAGTGTGCATGTCAACCATCATCGGATATCCTCCGGGTTTGCCGAGTATCGAGTCCTGTGTAGACTGGTATCATATTCGTGTATCCGCCGGTGCCGTGCAAGCTGCACCTCCGGAGCAGCCCACAGCATCTTGGTATTCCTTTGCCTCCATTCCCCTACTGCATCTCTCCTGACAGGGGTATGAAAACAAGGAATTCCCGAACCAACAAGGACAACCGATGCGGCGAGTTTTGAACTTCACATGGAGAAAGAGCCGGGGTGACCTGCGGGAGCCCGGTTTTTCCGGCGCCCTGGCGTTCTGCTGGAACGCATTGTCCATGCAGCCCCCAATCATCCTCTTGATCTTGAGTCTCTTGCTTCCGGCCGCGGTTGTTCGAGCGGACGGCCCCGCTGAAGAACTCCGAGGTGCCTGGATCGCGAGATTCCACTGGGCGTCGCCCGACGGCGACAAGTGCCGTGCAAGAATCACACATCTTCTGGATGCTTTGGCGGAGAATCACTGCAACGCTGTCTTCTTCCAGGTCCGGGGAGAGGCCGAAACACTCTACCCGAGTTCCCTCGAGCCCTGGTCGCCCTTGGTGGGCCCCGAAGGGCCCGGTTTCGATCCGCTCCAGTTCGCCGTGGACGAAGCCCACAAGCGAGGCATCCAACTCCACGCCTACGTGAATCCCACACCGCTGCGATCGATGGACCAGAAAACCCCGCCCACCGACAAGCGTCATCTCTGGTATTCGCACGGCCCGGATTCGCCGGAGCCGTGGATCTGCGTTGATCAGGAAGGCAAGCCGGCCGACCCGGAATACTACTACCTGTCGCCCGGCATTCCCGAGGTCCACGTGTATGCCAGAAAAGTGGTCCTCGACCTGGTCCGCCGCTACGACGTCGACGGAGTGCATTTCGATCGGATGCGCTATCCCGGGCCCGAATCCAGCCACGACGCTATCAGCGAGCGCCGTTTTCGGGAGCAAGGCAATCCCAGCCGCAAAGCATGGGCCGACTGGCAGCGGGAACAGTTGGATAAGCTGGCCAATGATCTGGCCGCAGAGATTCGCGCGGAGAAACCCGGGGTTGCCGTCTCCTGCGCGGCGTGGGGGATCTACAATCGAAATCACATCGAGGGATACGGGACTTTCAGCAGCGGCTATCACGATTTTTGCCAGGATACGTGGAACTGGGCACGCCTGGGGGCCATGGATTTTCTCGTGCCAATGATCTATTGGGACCTGGCGGATCCCAAGCCGAACTACGATGAGGTGCTGGCCGACTTCGTCCGCGGTGTGGGAAAAGAGCACGTGGTCGGAGGCCAGCGAGCCATCTCGCCCGAGGAAAACACTCGGCAGATCGAATTCGGCCGGCGTGAAGGAGTGGCAGGAACGGTTTTCTGGCACGCGTCGACGGCCGAAGAGAAGGGCATTCTTTCGCACTTGAAGCAGACGCTCTACTCCTCGAAGGTCCCGGTCCCGAAGCTGGCCCGCTTGGCGACGCCTACCAGCGGCACGATCCTCGGCACGGTGAAAGGGGCCGACGGCACACCGGTAGTGGATGCCTGGGTCTCGATCCAACCGGTTGACTCAAGTCTCGCCACGTCTGATGTCTTCTCCCGGATATGGACTTCCAGTGCCGACGGCCGGTTCGCGTTCCTCAACGTCCCGCCCGGCCAGGTCCGCATCACCATTCGGCACGGAGATAGCGGATCCGTGACAACAGTGCCCGTCGAAGTCAGACGCGGCGAGGTGACGGTCTGCGAGGCGGTTGTTGACTGAGGTCGCGTTTCTCATCGTCGGATTGTCGCGACACTTCGGTTCACTTGGCGGTTCGGCCGGTACGGGGCGGGGCGGCTGCTGCCCGCGAGAGCGGCCGGGTGATGAACCACGCAGCGAACCCACGGCGCGCCGGTGGAACGCCGGCTCGAAGGCCGGGAGGTGTCGTTCCTCCGGGGTTTGTGAGCCGCAATAGCGCTCTTGCGACAACATTCCTGCCGCCTCGTCCGGTTACGAGCACCTCCTGCTTGCATGCCCCTGCCTTGGCCGCCATATTACTAGTCTGATTACTATTCTGAGACCTCATCCGTTGTCTCATGACCACAAGGGGAGCCTCCCATGCTTCGCTCGATCCACCTCGTCCTTGGCGCGATGGTCCTGCTGGCGGCCAATCTCGTCTCCACCGGCGAAGACTGGCCGCAATTGAGTTACGATAGCGGCCGAACGGGAAACGTGCCGTCGCGAACCGTAACCACTCCGCTGGGGCTGATCGCTGCTGCCCCGCTGACCGACGCCGTCTTCACCGCACCGGTCGTCTCCGACGGGCGGGTCGTCGTGGTCGACGGCTCCGGTGTCGTCCACGCCTTCGCCTCCGACACGCTCAAACCCCTGTGGACCTTCGAAACGGCCGGCGGCAAGGCCAACTGCAACAACGTGGCATCGCCGGCCATCGCCGATGGATTCCTCCACGTGGGCACCATGGCCGGAAATTACTACGTGCTCGGAACGTCGGACGGCAAACTGGTGGCGAGAATCGACTGTGGGGAGCCGATCTTCTCCGCCCCAGTGGCCGGCAACGGACGAGTCTACGTGGCCACGCTCAGTTCACGAGTCTACGCGCTGAAGCCCGATGGAACGGTCTGCTGGATCTGGGACCATGTGAAAGACCAGATCGGCTTCGATGGAGACCGCTGGAGCCCGGCCGACTGGCTGGCAGCCCGAAAAGACACCGGCTGGCCCGACCACCGCCGCGACCATTTCTTCTGCACCCGCAGCCCCGTGCTGACCGGCAACGTGCTCGCCGTGCCTGCTGGAGGTGTGCTGGTCTGGCTGGAAGACACGGGCGAACGGCCCGAGCCCCGCGGTGTCTTCTACAGCACGCGAGAATCGCCCGTCACGCTTGGCCTGACGGCTGCCGAAGACGGCACGATCTACCGCCAGTGGCACCGCCGCGACAACATGGGCAGCGTCGAAATGCTGCACCGGACGGGGGGAGGAGTGGAAACCAGCACGGTTCCCGGAACCGTTTCCAGCTATGACCGTTCTGAATCGCTCAGTTTCTGCTCCGTCAGCCTGAGGGGTGAAGACGTTTATCGGTGTCGCCCGGAGGAGGGTTTCGGATTCTGTCGGCACTCGCCCGAGATTGAAACCGCGTATCTCGGCGGCCCGCCTTCGATTGCCGCGCCGATCCTGCTGGAGGACTCGGCGGTCTACGGCGGCCTGGACGGCACTTTGAATGTGGTTCCGCTTTCCGGTAGCGGCAAGGTATGGTCGTACCCGACGGCCTTCGGCAAGGCGATCACGGCGCCGGTGGCCGTCTGCGATGGACGCATCTACTTCGGCTGCGACGACGGCTATCTCTACGCCTTGGGCCCGAACGGTTCCGCCTCGCCGCCAACCAAGGACCTCGGCCTGGCGGAGATCCGCAGCCCCTACACGGGCAAGCTGGCGGGGCCCGAGTTCGACTGGTTCACCAATTTCGGCAACCTGGCCAACACCAATTCCAATTCCCAGGGGCTCCAGCCGCCGGTCCGACTCAAGTGGATCCGTTCCTTCCAGGGAACCTGCAAACACTTCTCCGTATGCGGCCAGGGGCGGATGTACACCCACACGGCCGAAGGCCAGATCTTTGCAGTCGAACAGGAAACCGGCCGGCTGCTCTGGCGGCGCTACTTCCCGGGAGTGCACGTTTCCTTCACCTCACCTCTCTATTGGCAAGGGCGAGTCTTCGTACCCCAGGCCGGCTTCGAGAAGAGCCTGCTTCGCTGCCTCGATGCGGCCACGGGCGAACTGGTTTGGGAGGCTCCTTTCACCGGCACCCCGAGCTGGAATCGCCAACTCCCCCCCATCCCCTACAAGAATCTCGTGATCTATCCCTTCAGTTCCGCCAAGGTGGAACCCGGGCAGTGGTTGTTCGAACATCAGAGCACCTTCGGATTCACCAAAGATCAGAAGCCCCTCGTTCGCGCCTACGACATCGAAACCGGCGAGGAGCGATGGACCTTGGATTTCTCCAAATACGGTTCCGGGGGTGACGATGCCGGCATGTGCCTTATGGGCGATACTATCTATTACTCCTGCTACTTCGGCGGCGAGGGGCCGACCGGCGTTACCGCCGCCATTGAGCCCGAGTCGGGGCGTATCCTCTGGTCCACCACCGACTACTCGCTCCACGCCGGCTGCACTGTCTCTGCTGCAGACGGCCGGATCTACCTGGGCGGTTACAACCCGGTCGAAGAGAAGACCAACCGCATCTGGTGCCTCGACGCCAAGGACGGCTCGCTGGTCTGGCAGTCCGATCCACTCAGCCGGGCAATCCATGTTGTGACGATCGGCCAGCGGTTTCTTTTCACCCACTCCCAGTACCTCAACGGGTTCCTCCTGGACAAAGCGACAGGCAAAGTCGTCAACGACAACCTGACCAAGGGCTACCGCTGCACACGATTCACACTTTCCGAACCGTACTTGGTCGGCCCGAATCTCGACTTGTTCGACCTGACCGATCCGAAGAACGTCGGCCTGGCGTCGTGCGGCCCGCCCGTGGATCTTCTGGTTTGTATCGGAGGCATGGTTTCCAACGGCCGGATCTTCCACACGACCAATGGCTCGGGACTCCAGTGCTCGGCGGTCTACGGCGAGGAGGCGAAAGAGCAGAAGGCGCCCTGACTCAAACGCCGCCACCGAGCTTGTGCCGGTGGAAGCGACGATTGATAGCTAATGCGTGCCGTCGCTTCCGATTGACCTGTTTGTTCCACGGCGGCCGCGTTGCGGCCGCCGTGGAACAAACTGACCTTTGGATTAGTCGTCCATCGCGGCTTCCACTGGGCGAGCCCAGTGGCGGCCTTTACTTGAATCATGCAAGGCCTTTTGGCGACCCAGACGCAACGCGTCTTTATTTCTTTCCTATAGGATCCCATTCCACCATGCCTCGATTCTGGGACTTCTCGCTTCCCACTCAAGTCCAGTTCGGCCGGGGCGGCCTGCGCCGTCTCGGACAGTTCGCGGCCGAAATCGGCAGTTCCGCGCTCCTTGTCGGCTATCAAGAACAGACCGGTCTGGAGGACACGTATGCCAAGGCCCAGAAGCTGCTCGAGAAGTCCGGGGTGAAGACCACGACTTTTTACAGCGTTCCGTCCGATCCGGCCGCCGCCCTGGTCGAAGGGGGTGCCGAAGCGGCCCGTCGCCATGGCATCGAAGTGGTGATCGGCCTCGGCGGAGGTAGCGTGATCGATGCGGCCAAGGGGATCGCCGCTTTGGCACGCCTGGGTGGAACGCTTTGGGACCACAGCCTCGCCAACCCGAGCGCAAGGCCGGTTCTGGATTCGTTCCCAGTGGTTGCCGTGCCCACCACGGCCGGCACGGGCAGTGAAGTGAGCAACGTGGGCGTGTTTACCCATCATGAGGCCGGCTCTCCTGATGGGGTCTCGATCAAAGACGCGATCGTGGGGCCCGCCCTGCGACCGAAGCTGGCCTTGGTGGATCCCGATCTGACCCTTGGGTGCCCCCCCGCACTCACGGCCGCTTGCGGTGCCGATGCCTTAGGGCACGCGATCGAATCGTGCCTCAGCCGGCGAGCCATGCCGATCGCGTCGGCCTTGGCCGGCCAGGCCATCCAATCGATCCTTGAGAACCTGCCACGGGCTGTCGCCGAACCTGAAAACGGCGACTACCGCGAACCCCTCGCCGCAGCGGCCACCATGGCCGGAGCCGCCTTCAGCGCCGCCGGGGTGGTCGTCTCCCACGCGATCGCTCAGTCCCTCGGCGCGGTCCTTCACCTGCCTCACGGGCTCAGCGTGGCCCTGGCCACCCGGGTCGGCCTGACGTTCAACCGCTCGGCATGTACCGGCCAATATGCCGATCTCGCCCGTCACTGCCGCCTGGCGGGCAACGACGACGAGCAGCTCGCCGATCGGTTCGTTGTGGAGATCCACGAGGTCCTCGATCGCTGCGGACTTCCACGAACGATTACGGTTTCTCCCGGCGCGCCGGACAATCTCATCGACAAGCTCGTTCGGAGCGCGCTGGACAGTGCTCGAATCCCGATCACGCAAAACCCTCGAAAAGTAGCGGAGGAAGATCTGGCGGCTTTATTCTCGCAAGTTCTTGAATAGTGCTTGTGCCGAAAGGATCGCCGAACTGTTCGACTCCGCCGGATGAGCCGTGAACAGTTCGATCCGTCCCCTCTCTCGTCCTTCCCACGTTCACCTTCTTTTTCGATTCCCAGCTTTCCTCTTCGCCAGGCCGTCTCCGGCCGGGGATCGGACCTTTTGGCTATGGACGGTAGCTCAATGGGTGCGACGTTGATCGAAAGGAACGTTTGGATGATTCTAACCCGATCTCTTCGCACCCACTCGAATGTCCGAACTCCCTCCGATGTGGCATAGTGCCGAAGTTTCTTCCTCACCCAGGCTGGATGGGCACGTAACCCATTGCCTTGCAGAAAGAAACCTCGATAATCCAATACCGATTTTGCGAGGACTACCCATGAGTGGTATCACGGTTTCCGTCGACCATGTGCCCAGAACCGGTTCGCGTGCAACGGGTACGGGCTGTACGGACTTCGAGCCCACACATGCTGGCAGGCCTTTCGCACAGACAGCAGCGGTGCAGTTCGCGGAACATCGAGGAGAACGCAATGAGAAAAACGACTTGGATTGTTATGAGTGCCGTACTGGTGCTGGCACTTGGATCGCTCCCGGCACAGTTGAGGGGGGCCGAGGAAGACAAGGCGGACAAGCCGCTGAGTCCCGAGGCCATGATGAAGGTCATGGAAGAAGCGGGAAAACCCGGGCCGGAGCACAGCAAGCTGGATCCACTGGTGGGGGAATGGACCTATACCAGCAAGGTTTGGATGGACCCGAGCCAGCCGCCGATGGAATCGTCAGGCACGATCAAGCGGCACTGGATCCTGGGCAAGCGATTTTTGGAGGAGCGGGTGGTCGGCAAGGGTCCCGACGGCAAGTCCGAATTTGAGGGGCGGGGGATAATCGGCTACGATAAGGTCCAAGGAAAATACACTTATGGATGGATATGTTCCATGGGGACGGGGATGTCGTCGGGACTGGGCACTTACGACGCTGACGGCAAGCAGTTCAAGTTCGCGACGGAAACGTACTGTCCCATCCGCGGCACTAAGATCCAGGGGCGCGATGAGATTCGCGTGGAATCGGACGACAAGCACGTGGTGGAATCCTACATGTCAGAGGACGGCAAAGAAGCGAAAGCCATGGAATTGACCGCCGTTCGGAAGAAATAGGCGGCGTCCCAATCGAGTGGCGGGCCGCCGGTCGACACCGAGACGCGACCGTGGTTTCGGATCGCTCAACGGGCAATGATCACAATTCCAGGAGGTGGCGGTCGCATCGCGGCGCTGCCCCAGTCAGTTGCCGACCGTTGTTCTTGTTGAGCGATCCCATGATTTCGTCCGACTCGCGTGGTCCCCACCGGTTGCGATGATTTGTCAGGTGCCGGAGCACTTGGTCTCGTGAGTCGGCAATTCCCGGAATCCTCAATGGCGGGCGATCGAGATACCGCCAAACGAGATGTTGCGGGATCTGGCGAGCCCGCCGGTTCGCTCCGCTGCCATAGAAACGCCACTGGTCCGCGACTGCCGGGGCGTCTTTCCTGAGAGCCGACTCCCCAATTATCTTTGCGACGATGCACTGGATAATCTCCGGCTGAGGTTTGCCAGTTCCAGTCCCAGTCGTTTGATTTCGCGCGCAAGCGAGTTCTTGTTCAGTTCCAGCCAATACCAGACTTTCATCATGGCGATCGCAATCGCGCAGACGACAAAGCCGGTCGCCCATGCGTCCTGTCCGGCAATATTCGGCGAAACACTGGTGAATGCGGGAGGGAGGCGTGGTCTGCCGTCGCTGTAGCTGATAACGCCGGAGAGCATGTGAATCTTTCGAAACCCGAACCCAAGAATGGGCATGGCTTGATGTCAAGACTAGGTTTTTGAACGAAACAGGGGTGGTTTTTCCTGCCGCACTCGAAAGATCCACATGCTCGGAGGAGTCTTCGGAGGATGGACTGGGCCGTTGTGTCATGGTAGACTCGGCATCGACGTTCTCGGAGCGTGCTTGGCGTCGGCTTGCTGGGTACGATAGTACGTTGCCGCCGTGACGGCCTGGAGCCCGCATCATGCGATGGGCGATAGCCTTTTCTCTTCTCGCGATTCTGGTCGATGCTGCTCCCGCGTTGTGCGCTGCCGATTTGGCAAAGGATCCGGGGGCTTCAATTGGCGACCGACAGCTCAAATGCCCCGCAAATCTTCCCGTTGGCATGCCCAAGGACTTTGCGGTTCTCCTTGAGGTTGCTGAAGTCATTAACACCCACGTAACGGCCGATC
>CAYSCH010000047.1:0-2731 GCA_964429355.1 uncultured Planctomycetaceae bacterium
TGCTGCTGGTGCCGGCGACGATGACCGGGAAGTGGATTGCAGCGACGTAAGGTGTTGAACGAAACCACCCCGGCCAAGACTCGCCTGACCGGGGTGGGAGTGAGATACTCTGCGGAAGGATAGGGGCCGGCTACGGTTGCTTCTCAGGGGACGGCAGCGGCCCGATGGATCGCCGCTGGACGCGTACGGCGTTCGGAGCGGAGAGGTGGATCCACTCGGCAACCAGCTTGCGGAGTTGACGATCCATTTTAAGGGAAAATCGTCTGAATGCACGGCTTTCGCAATCGAGCGGAAAGTCGCTGGGGCGGAGACTGGAATTGTATTGTACGACCGCGGTATTGGGTTTTTCCATGATGCACCCCCGTGTGTTGGAGGACGCCTCTCCTCGATCCGTAGGCTTTCTCTTCCTGCAGTCTATTCGTTTTCCACAAACGCGTCTTGCAGAAAATCCATTTCGGTGCAAACGTTTCTCTTCGTCTGTCAGCGTCCCATGCTATCTCTTGGATGCGCGACCATCCCTGTCCGTTTCGTCAAAGCGTCCAAACTCCGACCCAAAAAGCGAAAATCCATTGATTACGAGACTGCTGTCACTCGACGCAGTCGTGCAAACCGCGCGGCCAGTCGTTCAGAGCGGCCGGTAGAAATGGCGAGAACGCCCTGTTTTCCAGGAGACGCTGTTCATTTCTTCCGGCAGCCCTGGGAAAACCGTCCGTGAGCACTCGCAATCTGTACGTAGGACAATTACGGAATGTTTGGGTTCACACTCCTCCAACAGGGGAGACGGTAAACGGTTTCAATACCACGATGAAAACAGAAGACCCGGCCGGAATCCATAAGCCGGATTCCCGCCGGGCCTTGTAATCTCCTACACGATCGACCGATCCTGCGCCTTCGGGAGTCAGTTGGCGGACTTTCTCTCATCCGGTTTCTTGGGCTCAGGCTGCTTCGTGTCTCCTTCTTCGTGAGCCGCTTGCTTGGCCTGGTCCGGCTCCTTGGGGCCAATCTTCCGGGGATCACCCTTCGCCCGGCTGTTATGCGGCTCCCGTGCCTTGCCCATGTGACCCGAGTCAGGACGATCCGATCGGCGGAAGTCTTGCTCCATCCGCGGGCCACCCCGGTCCGCACCTCGGCCGAAATCGCGACCTTCACGATCGGTCTTGTCGCGTCCCATTTCCGGGCTACGCCCCGGCCCACGGTGCGACATCATCGGACCGCGGAACCCGGGAGCCTTGGGACGCCAGTCACGATTCGGACCGAAGGCGTCTCCCATGCCTCGCCCCATCTCCGGGCCACGCCCCGGACCACCTTGCGACATCATCGGACCGCCGAACCCGGGAGCCTTGGGACGCCAGTCGCACTTCGGACCAAAGGCGTCTCGCATGCCTCGACCCATTTCCGGACCACGCCCCGGACCGCGCTGCGACATCATCGGACCGCCGAACCCGCGAGCCTTGGGGCACCAGTCACACCTCGGACCCATGGCGTCTCGCATGCCTCGGCCCATATCGGGACCACGCCCCGGGCCACGGTGCCCCATCATCGGGCCGCGGGAGTGGTGAGCCATCCCGGCTCGGCCAAACCTCGGACCACCGGCCCACTGCATGCCAGGGCCCATCTGCCGTCCGAATCCATGGCCATGATGGCCCATCATGGAAGAACGAGCCTTGAAAGTGTCTCTTCCGGGACCAAAACCAGCGCTGCGACCGAAGGGCGACGGCCCGAATCGGGCATGCCCCATGGCTGGACCTCGCCAGCCGTGTGCAGCCAGCCGCATCTTCATCGCGGCGATCATCGCCTCACGGCCTCCTTTGCGGTCGCCCGTGCGCCCCTCGTCGTCGCCCATCCTCCCGGATTTCTCTTGCCTGGGACCAATCGATTCTTCCCGGTCCATCTTGCCATCTTCGCGATCGTTCTTGTCGAACCCCGCCAGGAATCCTTGACCATTCGGTCCGGCCGAACGGCCCAGGCCCGGGCGTGGTGCGCCACGGTCTTCCCGACCAAAACCGGAACGATCCATTTCTAGTCTGTGGCCGTGGCCCTCTCGGTCTGCCCTGTCGATCTCACGAGACAATTGTCGGTCCCCATTGGGGCTAGGTTCGCCCCGTCGGCTGCCCGACCGGCCACGGCGTTCATCCGGCGTCTGCTTGTCCTGATCGTCATGCCTCGATCGGCCCGGCTGCATCCCGCGCATGGCCGCCGCAACTTCATCCTGGGTGAGGGCCTTGTCGCCATCGCGATCGGCCTGATTCAGCATTGCCTTGACGTGTTCTGGGGCCCCGTCGGGAATCTCGTCCAAGGCAATCTTCCCGTCGCGGTCGGCATCCAGCCTTTCAAAGAAGTTCGCTGGGCTCGGAGGGCCTCGGCGCTCTTCCTGGGCCACGCCGACCCTCGCTCCCAGCACCAGGACCAGGGTCCCGGCAAAGAGTGTCATCCAGATTCGCATAGCTCTCTCCTTTCAAGTGTCGTGCGTGGGACTTCGGCGTGTCTCTTCTGGTAAACCACGGAAAGTGAGTTGGGTTTCGCCCTTTTCTGCTTGGATTCGCTCGTCTCACGCAGCCTTGCGTTCCCCCGGATCCTGGAGGAGGCCCGCTCGAGACGGCAAAGTGATTCGCGACCTTTAGCAGGTTGAAGGCCAACCGGACCTGCGCCATCTGACCGACTTTCCTGCCGGTCCCCGGGCGGCGAAGTGGTCCGCCGTGTCTAAAGATACGCGTCATTTTCGCCTGATTGC
>CAYSCH010000047.1:2741-36349 GCA_964429355.1 uncultured Planctomycetaceae bacterium
GAATCCGCCGATTTCCAGCGTCCCCTCCAGCCAACTCCTGCGGCTCGTCTGTGCCGAAGAATAGCCACTCTTTCATCTCGCCATCTGGCCGTGAAGCGAGCCGTTACGGTAATAACCGGCTGGCAACCGGGTTTCTACGGGTCGATCTTGCCTGGCTTACGGCTTCTTCCTATAATCCGCACCAAGAAAACAAAGAACCACTGTCACTGGACACGCGTACCACAGAGCATGGGCGAGGGTTGGAAACGGCAGGAAACAAGGGTCTGCCCGAACAATCGCCTGAAGAAAGGGAAATGCGTCTTGGCGGTTTTTCCGTCCGCAGCGATAATGAATGGCGAGAGGGCACGGGACTGGTTGCGTGCGGGCGACAAGGTCGTGTGAAAACGACACGTGTGGTCTAATCGCAGCAACTGAGCGTGGCCGTTGAACTGACCCTGGTCGTTGGCGGAGGGCGATTCGTCAAAGCTGTTATAGGACTTGCTATGGCACGATTCGGTTCGAACGGGCTATGCAAGAATTTGATGTGGTGGAAGTTGCTCGACGGTCGAAGACTCGTGTGTGACGAGAGTTCTCTCGTGATTCCGTAGCCTCCATCAGCGGCAACCGAAGCCAACGACGCAGCAACGTGAGATATACTTAGGAGGATACGCCGCAACTCCTTTTCCAGCGGCGTCCGTTTGGGAGTTATCAGATGCAAATCTACGGTCCGTCCCATCTGCACGGAGCCCAGCCCATCAGTTCCCCGCACTCTTCCCGGATAACCAACCGGCAGTCGGTGAGCGAAACAAGTTCGATTCAGGACGAGCTCCAGCTCTCCGATGCCGGACAGCTCGTCGACAAGGTCCGCGACTTGCCCGAGATCCGCCAGGATCGTGTCGATCAGATCAAGGCACAGATCGCCAATGGCAACTACGAAACCGAAGAGAAGCTGAACATAGCCGTGGGCCGGCTTCTCGACGAGATCGGCTAGCGTCCAGTTGCAGCGGAGACTCGGACACCCGTCCGAGTCCTCCCGGGACAGCCGCGCCGACAAAACCTCTTCCCAGCCGCCGTTTGCCATGTCGCGTGACTACTCTCTCCGCACGATCGAACCGACCCAGCCCCCCGTGGATCGGTTCGTGCAATTCCTCAAGTCGCGCGGCAAACGGATCACCCACCAGCGCCGGATCATCGTCGAGCAGGTCTTCAGCCATCACGACCACTTCGACGCCGACGAGTTGATGGACCATCTTCAGCAACTGATCGCCGAACGCAAGGTGAGCCGGCCGACGGTCTATCGCACCCTCGGCGAATTGACCGAAGCGGGTTTGATCCGCAAGATGACCCTCGGGGGACGCAGCGGCTACGAACGTGAGTACGGCTACCCCAGTCACGATCACCTCCACTGCGAGGTCTGCAACAAGCTGATCGAGTTCCACAGCGACGAGATCGAGCGCCTCCGCGATGCCGTCGCCCGGCAGCACGACTTCGACGTCTATAGCCACCGGCTCTTTGTCACCGGCCTCTGCCGCGACTGCCGCAAGCGAAGGCAGCAGGTCCCCGATTAACGGCCGGCACGCTTCTCTCCTCTCCTTCGCCCCCTCGGCGGCAATGTCCATCAGGCAATTCGGAGTGGCAACCGGTCGCCACTCCCTTCGAGCCCGCCAATTCGGACACTCGCTACGTATTCGGCCGTCTTTCGACAATCCTTCCGCCTTCAGTGCCCTCGCGATCGTTGTGGAGGCCAGGGGTTTGATCCGCAGCGAAAGCACGAATTGTTCGCGCCCGATGACCAATCGGGATCCTGCTCGTCTCTCTCAAAGGCTCGCCTGACCTGCTCCAAAAGTGGGGTAGCCCCGCTTCGGACCTCGCCGTACCCTGCGTCCGATCTTTCTCGGAAGGCCCAGCCTTCTGAGCTTCGGGGCGACCAACGAGAGCCGGGTCTTACCGGCGTGCTGGCGCTCTGTCAGATCGTAGTATCCATGCAAACGCCAAAGAACGTCGCCAAGGATGGTACTTTGCGATACGAGCTGGTCAGCACGGAGGTTCGGAGCATGCGTCGTCAATTTCCATCCGCTATCTTGTCATGGATTCTCGCGATTTTCGTCTGTGGCTGCAGTGCCGAACAGGCCAAACAGGCCTTCGACAGGCTGGCCCGGCAAACCGACAGCAACCAGCCGCAGCCGACGGCCACAAAACCACCGGCCATCTCCCCCCTCCCGCCAGCCTCAGAAACGGATCGGCCGGTCACCATCGCCACCTTCAACATCCAGGTGTTCGGCACTTCCAAGCTGGCCAAGCCCGAGATCATGGACGTGCTCGCCAGGGTAGTACGGCGCTTTGACCTCGTGGCGATTCAGGAAGTCCGTTCAACGGACCAGACCGTCGTACCCCAATTCGTGCAACTCATCAATAGCCAGGGAGCCCAGTACTCCTTTGTGATCGGGCCGCGGCTGGGACGCACCTCAAGCAAGGAGCAGTACGTCTTCATCTACGACACGGCTCGAATCGCCGTCGATCCGAACACGGTCTACACCGTCAACGACCCGGCGGACTATCTACACCGCGAACCGCTGGTGGCCCATTTCCAGGCCCGCTGCGCCGGTGGCAGCACGCCCTTCACCTTCAAACTCGTCAATATCCACACCGATCCCGACGAGACAGACATCGAACTGGACGCCCTCGACGACGTCTTCCTGGCCGTCCAGCACGATGGCAGCGGCGAAGACGACGTCATCCTCCTGGGCGACCTGAACGCAGACGAGTACCACCTTGGCCAACTCGGCCAGATTCCTGGCATCGCCTGGGTCGTCACCGGCACAACCACCAACACCCGCCGCATTCATGCTTACGACAACGTCGTTTTCCAATCTGGTACAACCGCCGAATATACTGGCCGCTGGGGTGTCCTGGATCTGCAGGCCGAGTACGGCCTGACTCTCGATCAGGCCCTGGAGGTCTCGGATCATCTCCCCGTCTGGGCAGAATTCTCGCCCTCCGAAACGCCCGCAGTCGGCCCCGTCGCGACTCGTCCCGTGGCACAACCTCAGTAAACCAGCAGTCGTAGGGATCACCTATTGCCTCACCGGGCTTGCGACGTCGTTTGGCCGCAGTGACTATCGGCCCGCGTACCGAACCGCCAGCCCCCGTTCCACATCCTCCAAGTACCTGCCAACAAACGCTCCGACGGCTCTGGGGGGCTGTGGTACCGGTCGCCACGTGGCTTCCCAGGGCGAGCTGGATCCGTCCGCGAACGGGGCGGACGGTTCACGGATCCGGGTTGCCGTGGGCCAGAGCTCCAGTTCATTGCTTAATGAACTGGAGCTCTCGATTTTCACACAAGTGTCTCCTTGCCTGAAGCACGTTTTTGATTCCGCGTGGCTGGCGGCAGCTTGAATGGTGGGGGAGGAACAGGCCCATCGACCAGAACCGCCTTGAAGAGGCCGTTCGTGTTGCGTCGGCCGATGGACGCGTTAAGACCTCTCCGAAAATTCTCCCCTGTGAGGGGCCGATTCGAGGTGTGATATCTTGATTTCTGAAAGCGGCATCGAACGATTCAATTGTCGCACTCTTTAGATACCTTCACCCCAATCCGACGTCACCCGGTGAAGCCGGACCGTTTCGTTTCCGACCGCGCTGCTCTGCGACATATGCAGCCGAGCACGAGGGCACGACTCTGACGGTTCTGGGGACATCGGGCGACGACACCTTCGAGTTCGATCCGGCTGCCTCGAAGACGGTCGTGATCAACGGCATCAAGTACCACTTTGCCGAAGAGGAAGTCGTGTCGATTTCGTTCGACGGAGGCGAAGGCAATGACCTCGTCACGTTGACCGACACGGCCGGCGACGAATCGCTCACCACTGAACCCGGCCATGCAACGTTCACGAACGGCGACGGCCAGTTCGAACTGGATGCCTCCAATTTCGAGGTTCTGTACGCTTACGGAAGCCGGGGCGGCCACGACACGGCCCTCATGACCGGTTCTCCAAAGGACGACAAATTCAAGGCGGAGGCCGAACTTGATTATGCCAAGATGTACGGTACGGAACTCTATCATCGGGTGAAGTTCTTCGACACGATTGAAGCCTACTCGCAAGGCGGGAACGATCTTGCCCGCCTGTTCGGCTCTTCGGGAGACGACGAGTTTTCGGGCCAGATGAATGCCAGCGTTCTTCACAGCAACAACCTCGTAGTGGCCGTCCACGAGTTCTCGCGGCTGGTCGTTGCGGCGGAGACGGGCGGAAACGACGTTGCCATCCTGAACTCGTCGGACATCAAAGATGAGCTCCACGCCAAGCCTCACAAGGCGGAGCTGTTCGACCAGGCGACGAACGGGGATGTCTACCGAATCACCGCTCGACGTTTTGCGGAGTACTTTTCCGAAGGCACCGAGAACGGTGGCGACAAGGCAAAACTCTGGGACACGGTCGGCGATGACTTGCTGGAGGCGGGGGACAACTGGGCCCGGTTGTCGACCCACGGAGACTCGTCGGAACTACTTTACCACGTCCTGGCCTACGACATGGTCAAGGCAAACGGGATTCAGGGGGGCACCAACAAGCAAGCGGTGGATGATTCCTGCAACATACTGCTGCTTTTTGAAGGGGATTGGCAGTAAGCGGTCTATCGTCGCTGCCGCCCACAAGGAGGTGGGTGGCAGCATCTGAATTCCTCCAGGAATCAACCAGGCTCGTCTATGAGACTGCGCTGATCCTGAAAGAGTCGAGTTGAATCTGGCTCGATTTCACTCAAGACGATCGCCTCTGACGGTTTGCGCATCCGGGCGTGGGCCGGCACAATCCGACATTTCTTGTCGCAAAAAGTCACCCTGGATGGTTTCTGTGGGGGGGGGGACCGTGTGGCTTCCGTTATATCCCTTGACTAAACGTGCCTAGGGGATTGAGCCCCCTGGTCGAGACATATACTTGCGGGATAACCTGGGAGTGCCGCGGACCAGGCAGCGCCGACACGGAGCCGCCGCCGAGGAAGCCGCGCGACGCGTTTGATACCCCGATCGCCATGCACAAGTGGGAGGGCTGAGTGATGCCGCCCGAAGTGTTGCTGTTTCTATTTATCCTGCTGGTCGCTGTGACGGTAATCGGGCATGGAATCTGGGTGTTGCTGGCGTGGATGGTCCGAGTCATGGCCGGGAAAGGTCCCCGAGAGGCGGCCGTTCATCTGCCTTGCCCCTGGTGCGAACAGGTCACGACGATCGAGCAGGGACGATGCCAGTGGTGTGGGCGTACGCTGTTTGACAGGCAGGCGAGGGGGATGTCGGATCTGACGGCCGTGCGGCGGAAGATCCAGGAGTGGCAGCCCCAGGGAAAGCTGTCGCCGGAGCAGGCAAAGGCCCAGCTTCTTGAAATCGAATCGGAACGACGAGTCCTGATGGGCCTGAGCCCCCTGGCCATGACGACTGCGAGCCCGGCGGCATCAAAGCCGGCATCGGCCAGGCCGGCGGTGGCCGGGAAGCCCCTGGCGCGGCCTGTGGCAGAGAAGCCGGTTGAGGCGATCGTGATCGAGTCGCCCATAGCAGCGTCGTCGGCACCGAGGAGCGCAGAAACGCCCGTGGTGGTTCCCACCGCCACGCCGGGCGCGCCACGTGCAACACCCAGCCCCGCGGTTCCACCGCCGCCTGCCAGAACGCTGCAAGTGGCGGCAGCCTCCCGGGCAACAGGCCCACCTCTCCAAACGACTGGCCCGGCACCCGCCGCTGCGGCCGCGCGGGCCGCCGGAGCCCTGCCGAAAGGGGCGCAACCGGCAGGTCCGGTTCGGCAGGTCGTGGAACAGCCGCCTCGGAAGAGTTGGCGCGAGTTGGTGCAGTCGTTTCTCGAGGAGCGGGAGATACCGGCGGTCGAGTTGTTCGGTGTGCTTCTGAGCAGCCCATTGATCGTGACCGGCGCAGTAATTCTGGTGATCTACTTCTGGGAGACACTACAGGAGTACCCGGTTCTGAAGTTCGGTGCGTTTTCGGTGGCGACGATCGGAAGCATGTTACTTGGGCTGCTGGCATGCATTCGCTGGCAGTTGAAGACGACCGGGCGGGGCCTGTTGGGCATTTCTCTGCTGCTGGTGCCGCTCGGTTTTCTGGCGGTAACCAGCTCGGGGGAAGAGTGGACGGTGGTGGCAGCTGAACTGGGTGCGATTGCGTTGTTCGGCTACCTGATCACATGGGCCGGGTGCGTGCTGGTGCCGGATCGGCCGTGGCACTTGGCGGCTGCAATTCTGACGCCGGTCGCGGCGATCGTGGTGCTCTCGGCCTGGCCGTCGATCGTGTCGCAGTTTGGACGGGTTGGCCTGTTTGGCGTGGCAACGGTGGCGGCCTTTGGGGCGCCCCTGGTACGGCATCGGCGAATCATCGCAAGACTTGAAGACGTTGGGGTGCCAACGTTGATCGGGGCGTTCTTCCTGCTGGGAACTTCGCTGTTTCCGTTGGGCTTTGCTCTGGGGCTGGCCGCCAAGACGGCCGCCCGGTCGATCGGCAGCATTGGCCTTTCGGCCGATGCCTTGTCGGTGGCCTTGTCGCTTCTTGCCGCGACAACACTGGCCTTTTCGCTGACCATGACCCGGCAGCTTGAAGGGCGTGAAAAGCTCTCTTCCTGGCGAGCCGCGGCAACGGCGGTGGGCCTTGTCTCCATTTTGGGAATGGTGGCGGCGCTGGCACTTGCCTGGCCCTGGCCGACACTCATCTTCTCTGTTGCCCTGGTAGATACGGCGGTACTGGTGTGGATTGCCCTGGTGTGCCGATTTCCCTGGACACACGCGGGAGCGATCGCCACCGCTGCAGCCGCCTGCCTGACGGGCTACCACCTGATCGTGGGGCATCTCCCGTGGGACTCGATCGTGACGACCCCAATCATGGTTCGGGCGATTTTCAGTGGTGCCAGCGCGACGGTGCTCCTCGGATTCAGCGGGATGGCGGCGGGTGCAGCCGCCTGGTTTGCGCAGGCCCGGCGGACGGACGACGCCCGCGTTTACGCGTGGGGCACGGCCGTTGTGGCTGCTGTAAGCGTCGTCGGTTCCGCCGCAGCCGCTTGGTTTGAAGGGGGCACGTCGGTACCCCTGGCGATGTTCGTATTCAGCGTGTATGGCCTGGCGTGCCTGGCTGCAAATGCCTGGGCACGAATGCCGGCCATGACCCACGTGGGGCTGTCACTCCTGGTTGGCGCGACTCTGTGGGGACTCGACTGGCTCGCACCCACACCGGCGCCGGTCTGGGCGGCTGTGCTGGGGATCGAGGCGCTGCTATTGGCGGTTGTTGGCTGGGGATTGGGGTGGTTGAAAGAGGGCCAGTCAAGGCAGCCTGAAGGTTGGACTTCAACAGTGTATCGGGCGCCTGCGCTGGATGTGGCGGACGGACTGGCAGGACTGACGGTGGTGGTTGCAGGGCTCACGCTACTGCCGGATCTTGCGGTGCATGTTCGCACGGCGTGGCCGGCCACGGCGCTGTTGTCGGCGGCCGGTGCGTGGCTGATCGGGGCCTGGGTCCGCAATTCGTTTGAAAGGACATGGGCGGCGTCGGCCACGATTCTGCTGATGCTGGTCCATACGTTGGTCTACTGCCTGCCGGGCTGGCTGGAGCAGCCGTGGCTCGACTCGGTCCTGCTCCACGCCACGATCGGCGTGGCCGCCACCCTCGGCTGCCAGTTAGGATTGCGGTCGGGGAGCGATGCTTTTCGCAGTCGCTTGCAGCGCGTGCTGGTCCTGCCCATAAGCCAGTCGGCAGGGCTTTCGTCGGCCATGGCTTTGCCGCTCCTGCTGTTGAATTCCTGGCAGCACATGCTCACCCTGTCGCTGTGCCTGTTCTGGCTGTCAGCGATCTGGCTGGTCGTCGCCGCCGTAAATCGGCTGCCAGCGCTCCTGACGGGCGCCCAGGCCGTGATGGGCCTGGCAAGCGTGGCTGCGGCAAACGCATGGCTCCAGCAGTGCTCATGGAACGTACAGGGTAGGGTCGATTTCCACGATCTGCGAACATGGCAGGCGTGCGGGCTTGCGTTGGCCATTCTCACATTACTCTGGGCGGTCGCCCGTGTGGGGCTGCGCCGTGTCAAGGCGGCCGACCCGCTGCTCAACCCTGAGTGGCCGGCCTTGGACCGGGTGCTTGGCGGCGCGTTGTGCGTGGCCCAATTGGTCGTAGCAGCCGGAGCGATGATTCCGGCGGTTGGCCACGAGCTGGGAGCGGCGCCGGCCAGTTCGGCCACGGTGCTCCAGGGCGCCGTCGGATCGCCCAGCGGTTGGTTGCTGCTGGCGGCATTGGGCGTTTATTGCACGGTGGGGGCCTGGAACCGCTGGCGAGAGGCCGAGATGCTGGCGGCATGGGCAGTGGCGGGAGCGTTACCCTGGCTGGTGGCCGCGGAGATGGGCGTGAACATCGACGCCGCCACCACACTCCGCTGGGCCACTGCGGGTATGCTGGCGGTTGGTACGGCCCTGGTATGTCTGCGGCAGCCGATCGCGGCACGGGCCAGATCGATCGGGATTCAACTGGAAACAACCGAGTCGGCGCCGCGGATTGCCCAGGCGGCGATGCTCTGCCTGACGCTGTTGCCGGTGCTGGGGGTGACGCTTTCTGCGGCAGGGGGCCGATTTAGCGGCGTCTTGCCCCAGGGCCCGGCGGCGGGGACATTTTTCCATGCGGTGGGAACGGAAGTTTCATATCTGGTTCCTCTGGTCGCGGCAGTCGTTGCCCTGGTGGTGCTGGCCTGGCGCGAGTCGTCGACCGGTTACGCATTTTCGGCCGGACTGGTGATGAAGTTGACCGTGGTGCTGGCATGCCTCCTCTCGTTCACCGCCTGGGGTTCCCAGCAATGGGCGATTCTCTGGTATTCGGTAACGATCGCGGCAGCAGCCTGGTCGGCAGCCTGGGTGACGGCCAGACGCTGGATCGGCGTGTGGCGGGAGGATCGACCAGACGAGGCAGCCCTGCTGATGCGGCTGGAACTGGGCATGGGAGCGATCTGCGTAGCGGTGGTGCTCCTACCGGGGATGCTTGGCCTCGTCGAAGGCGATTTCACGGGCATTTCGGACATTTCCGGCGTGGCCGGCCGCTGGCTCGGCTGGCTGGCGTTCGTGTCGATCGTGGCGGCGGCCGTCTATCGCCAATTCGATTTGCGGCGTCCCGTGCCCGTCGATCTGGCGGGTCTGGCCGGCCTGGCACTCATCGGGCTGGTGGCGTGCACCGTGTCGAGTCTGGTGGGCCCCTTGGGCCTATCGGCCTATGGAGAACGCTGGGGATTTCACACGTGGATGATCGGTTGGGCTGCCTACTCGATGCTGATTGCGATCGGGACCTGGTGGATGGCCGAGCACGTGCGGGTTCCCGGCGAGGAAGGTCCGCCGCAGGTACTCATTCGGGCGGCCAATGTGTGGGTGATTGCGGCGGGGGCCCCGGCCGTGCTGTTGGGACTGCTGGCAGCGACCTTTTTCGAGCCGACCGAACGACTGTGGGGCGCGGCGGCCATCGGCCTGGCATCGGCCGCGTCGGCCACAATGGCCGTGTGGCGTCGGCGAGAGGCGTGGGCGTTTGTGTCGGGGCTGGGAGTGAATTTGGCGGCCTCGCTGACCGTGAGCTACTTCGAAGGCTCGCTCGACCAATGGTCGAGATTCCTGCTGCTGGTGGAAGCCAATGTGATTGCCAGTGCGGCGGTGGCCCTGGCATGGCTGTCGGTCCGCAAACGGCTCTACCGGTTGCATGAAAGGCGGGCCTGGTCGGGACCGCTACTGGCCCTTCAGATCGTCTTGACGGCCACAGGGGCCCTAGTGCTGGTGATACCGACGATGGTAACACTGGTCGCATCACCCGGCGATCTGCCCGTAGAAGAGATCCGCCAGATCGGGTCGGTGCCGGGCGCAACGGCCGTGCTGCTCGCGGCCCTCGCGGCCGGGTGGTACCTGTTGCAGTTGCGGCCGGCGGGATTGATTCACGTGATCGGAGCCACTGCCCTGGCATGCGGCGCGCTCTTGGGGGCCGGATCGATCGGCTGGACGGATTGGCATGCCCAGGATGCCTGGCTGCCTTACCACGTGACCATCGCTACCTGGGCGGGGCTTGGGCTCGCGCTACTGGCGGTGGCAGCAAGTGTTTCTGCGTTGCCCGGGAAGCAAGAGAGCGAGACTCGGCACTCCCCAGGACAGGAGGGAATCCTGCCTGGACACGTCACAGACCTGTCCTGTGATAGGCCAGTCGAGTCCCAGACGCCGTTTGCCATCGTTCACAACCTCGTGCCGGTGGAACCGGCCGCTCTGTGGCATTTCGCTCTGACGATTTCAGCTGCGATTGCCGGATTGATCTGGTGCGCGGCCGACCCGGGGCGTCCCTACTGGGCGGGCAGCGTGATGCTTGTCGGCGTGGTGGGAGCGGCCGGTGCGGCGCTTTGGCGACGTCAGGTCGTAGACATCATCGTCTCGGCACTGCTGCTGAATCTGGCGGGCAACGTGGCGTGGATCGCCTGGCGGGAACATGATCTGGCGGGGCTGATCGAAACCAATGCCCTTTGCCTCGCAGCCGGGGCAATCCTGTGGACAATCCTGCAGAAGGTGCTGCCCGGGCGGGTTGCCAATCTCGATCTGGGCGAGCGAGTCTGCTCCTGGGCGGAGGTGGCCCTGCAACTGGGGTTGGTTCTGCTGGGTGGACTGGCCGTGGTGCTTGTGGTGTTGACCATGGCCGGCACCGATCACCCTAGTCCGCTGCCACTGACGTGGTGGACGTTGCTGGCGGTGGCTGGCACCCTGGTGCTGCGGCTGGCAAGCGATTCGAAGGACTTCTCGCTGCCGGGCCTCTACTATCTCGGCCTGATCGCCACAGGCCTGGCACTCGACATGCAGGCCGAGTCGCCCAGGCACCTCGTCTGGCTCGCCGGGCCGGAACTGGCCGGTTGCGCTCTGGTATCGGCCATCACCTACGGGGCGTTGCGGCTGGCGGGCGTGGTCGGCGACGACGCGGAAGAGAAGACTAGCCATTATGGTGTCCTCGTTGTGCAGTGGGTGCTCGCCGGCATTGCCGCTGCGATCGCCGGATTAACGGCCCTGGATCCTGCCTTCGGCGATTTCGCACGAGCCGGACTCGGCTGGCTGGCGCCGGGACGTTGGTCTGCTCCACTGGCCGTAGCCGGTCTGCTGCCGGCGGCCGTGGTGATGGCCCAGTCGACGAGTGGGGCACGAGCCTTGGGTTGGCGGTATGCATCGCTCCTGGCGGGGGCACTGCTCATGGCCACGGTTGGCTGGGCCTGGTTGCCCGAGGCCGACGCCCACTGGCTCAATCAGACCGTGGTGCTTCTGGTGGCTTCCGTGGTCATGATGCTGGCGGGTGGTGTAGGGCTGCCGAGACTGCTGTTGGAGGAGAATCCTTGGGTCGGTTGTGGGCGGAAGTCGCTGACTGGTTTCGGAGGCACGGCGGCGGTTGCTCTCGCGCTGATCCTTGTGCAAGAGGTGGCGCTCTTCGACCCGGAGAGTGGCGCGCCTATGGCTACGTGGGCGGTGGTCGTTGTGGCCGCCGCCATGGCTTGCCTGATCGCGGGCCTGATCGCCGCGGCAGTAACGCCGCATCGCGATCCGCTGGGGCTGAGCGAAGAGGGGCGTACGGCCTATGTCTATGCAGCGGAGGTGTTTGGCGGACTCGTTGCGTTGCACCTTTGGCTGACGGAGCCAAGACTGTTCCAGTTGGGGATCATGGAGCAGTACTGGATGCTGGTCGTGATCGGCATTGCGTTCGCGGGGGTTGGGCTGAGCGAATGGTTCGAACGGTTGGGGCTGCCGGTCCTGAGCCGGCCCCTGGCCAATACAGCCGCACTGCTGCCGCTGGTTCCGGCAATCGGATACTGGATTCCGACAGGCGTCGATCCTGCCTCGCCTCTGGCGGGCAGCAGCCCGGCGGTCTGGTTCTGCGGCAGCCTGTTTTACGCGATCATGGCAACGACGCAGCGATCGAGACTCTACAGCTTTCTCTCCCTGGGCACGCTGGCAGCCGCCTTCTGCCTGCTGTGGCAGAAGATGGAACTCGGGCTGACCGAGCACGTACAGCTTTACGGGATTCCGATCGGCATCGCGATCCTGCTGGCCGAGCAGATCCACCATCGCGAGTTGAAACCATCCGTGGCCTCGACGATGCGTTACATGGCCTTGACCTTCATCTATCTGACCTCGTCGGCCGAGTTTCTCTGGGAGTTGGGCCAGCAGCAGATATGGCTGCCGCTGGGACTGATCGGGTTGTCGATCCTGGGGATCCTCGCGGGCGTGTTCCTGCGGATCCGGTCGTTCGTAATTGTGGGCTTCACTTCGCTGGCCCTGGTCCTGGGAGCGCTCGTCTACCATGCGGCCGTCGATCAGAAACAGATCTGGGTATTTGCACTGGCCATGTTTGCCCTGGGAATCCCGCTGTTGGCCTTCTTCATGGTGTTCGAGAAGAAGAAGGTGCAGATCCTGGCGGCGGTGAATCGATTTTGGAACTGGGAGCGGCGCGACTTGATTCCGTCGGGACACGGTGATCGGCTAGACAAGTAGGTAGCCGAAGTCGCCAGACTTTGGATAACCACGCAAACAATCCAAATTCTGGCACATTCGGCCGCGGAGAATCGAAGACATGAACCCTTCCCCATTCGAAACCGAACCTGTCAAGATCACCATTCGGCCGCCCCAATTCAGTCTGCGGGCGTTGCTTGTTGCCGCGGCAGGGATCGGGGCGACGTTCGGCGTGCTGAGATGGTTTGAAGTTTCGGCAGCGGTCGGGTTCTTCGTGCTGGCGGTCTTCCTGGTTGCCGCGCTAGCCACGGGGGGGCTGATTGCGGCCTTGCTGCAGTCCTATACGACCGTCGAACCGGCCGACAGACGCCGACACGCGGTGAGCGAGTCGGGCGATCCCTTTGAACGGGCTGGCGATTCATCCAGTTGAGTGCTACGAAGAGTACGCAAAACGCCTGGAAGACAAGTACGAGCCGCCGCGAATGCCGGTTCGTCCAGCCCCCCCGAAACCACCCGAGTACTCGAAGAAGCTTACCAGATCGATACGGAGTTTCGCGCACGCAAGCATCACTATTTCGAAATGACCAGCCGGCTGAACTGGGTGGCGTGGATCGCCGCCACAGCACTCGTGGGCGGACTTCTCTACCTGATCATGTTCGACCCGGCCGGCGGGCGGATCATATACTTCGCCCTGCTGGTGATGAGTTTCGTGTTCATGATCGGTCCGGCCTTTCACTCGATCATCAGTGCCATCGTAGGCTTTCTGGAACCGCCGGGGGTCTATTGAGAGATCGTCAGCAGAGCCACAATGCCCCAAGGGAAGATCTTGCATGATATCACGCCATGGCAGTAAGATGCTTTCCTTCCGAGGCGGAGGATTCCGGAGCCGGTCATCCGAACGAGAAGAGGTGATTCGATGGGTACGCGACAGTCCATGGCGTTTCTTCTGGCGATGGTGTCGATGTGTTGGTGGGCGTCAGGGAATCAGGCGTTCGCGCAGGATCCCGCCAGCCCGCGAGTCACACGGACGGTGGAGATCATTCGCCAGATCGAGGCGGGCGTGGTCGCCATCTTCAGCCAAGGAAGCGTCCAGACGCTCCAGAGCGGAAGTGGATCGATCATTCATCCAGCCGGATTCATTCTGACCAACGATCACGTCGTGGGCGATCGTCCCGGTGTCGTACTGTTGAAGGGTCGCAGCCCGGTGCGATACCAGTTGGTCGGCCAACTTCCGGAAAAAGACCTGGCCGTTATCCGGATCTCGGTCCCTGAAAAGCTGACCGCGATTCCCATGGGCCACAGTGACGACCTGATGGCGGGGGAACCATGCCTCTGCAGCGGCAATCCTGGGGGACGGGGAATCGTGTTCACGTCGGGAATGATCAGCTCTCCGGCGATCATGAATAATGCCCCCAACGCCTTGGTGATGTCGCATTTCGCCGGCGATGTACGAGACCGTTTCATCCAGTTCGATGCGGCCAGCAACCCGGGGAATTCAGGCGGCCCACTGATCAACGCGGAAGGCCGCCAGATCGGGGTCGTTTGTGCCATGCAATTGAAGGAACAGAACGTCAGCTACGCCATACCTGTCGATCGGGTGCGGCAATGCGCGGCCGAACTCATCGCTCCCGAAATCACGCGGGATCTCTTCGCGGGAATCGCCATCGATTGCCTCGCCCGTGAGGCCCGGGTGAGCGACGTGGCTCCCGAATCGCCGGCGGCCGCTGCCGGGATCCAATCGGGCGATATCCTGCTGACCGCCGACGGATCGGAACTCCGAGACGGACTTGACTGGTTGCTGCAACCGGCAACGAGCTCGGCCGACGAAGAAGTGGCCGTTAAGTACCGCCGTTCGGATGAAGAAAAGACCGCCACCCTCAAGCTCACGGCCTGGCCGACGCAGGAGGGGATCGCCCTGGATACGGCCGAACCGGGACTCGCATGGAAGCTCTATGTGGACGGCGAACTCAAGAGTTTTCCGGACTTCGACAGTCTCAAGCCGGCCGCGGAGGGGCTGTGTGCCGAACTGAAGACACGGGAACTCGCCGGTGGAAGAGAACAGCACTTCGCGATCCGGTTCGAAGGCTTCCTCAGGATCGACAGTGACGGTCTGTACCGACTGGTACTGGCTTCCGACGATGGGAGCCGGCTCTATCTCCACGACCGCCTGCTTATCGACAACGGTGGCCCACATCCCCGACAGGAGATCGGCGGCAAGGTGCGGCTCGGCAAAGGCCTGCATCCGATCCGGATCGATTACTTCGAAGCCACCGGCGACTCGTCGGTCGAGCTGTTTCTTGAAGCGGGAGGCAAAGAGCGAGTGAAGCTCGGCAACGGTACGTTCTTCCACGAAGGTAAGAAATCCTGAACAAACGTGACAGTCTCCCTCGGGCGGAAAAGAACCGCGTCGGGGGAAATGTTGGTGTCCGCTCCAAAGCTCGTCCAACCCGGGGAATCACGATGCGACGGATCCTTGCACCTTTGGCCCTTCTGTTCCTCTTGACGTCTGCCGGCAGTTCCGCCGAGCAGGACCCGACAATCCTGAAGGTCGTCGGCCGCGGGGTCGAAGGACGCCCCGCCTATCGCGATGGCGGTGTCGTCCAGTTTGTCAAACTCTCGCTCGGCGCACAGGTTGTCCATTTCGACGCGACGAAGGGAATCCGTCTGCCGCTGGCCGTCGAATACAACGTGATCGAGCCGGCGCCGATCCAGCTCACATCCCGCATGGGCACAGAATACTGGCAGCTCTACCACTTCGCCACGGAAGGCATGGCGGCCATGTATGCCGACCAGAAGATCGACCTGGCCAGGCCTGGCAATCACACCGCACGAGCGACTCGGGCCTGGTTCAACGAGAAATACGGCCCCCTTCCGGGACCGGGTCTCGTCGGCATCCGCGGGCACGGCTACCTCCTGATCGATCGGGCCGACGGCCAGTGGGTCGACGTGGTCGATCCGCCCCCCTTCCTGGACCAGGCCTCCGTGGTGCGGAACCTCAACTTCACCCTGGCCGATCTGGACAAGTACGAGCTGGCGGTACCCGAGATCCAGTCCACCTGGCAACCCGGCGGGCCGCTGCGAGTTCAGGTGGCCGTCCGCGACGGGCAGGGAAAGACGTTGCCGGTCGTAGGTGCGCCCATCGTGGCAACCGCCGGCAGCTGGCAGGCAGAACTGGCCACGGAATGGTCACCGCTGGGCGAACCGACCGGCTGGATGGGGACCACGCTCCCTGAGACCGTCCCCCAACGAGTCATGATCGCGGGAGATGTGATCCTGCAGACGCCACGCGAACTCAAGACCAAACGGGTCGCCGCCGACTTCCCGCGAGGTGCCGGTCTGGTCAGTGCCGACGAGCTCAAACGCGCCGACCAGGGCTACCAGTTGCCCCGCGATAAGGACGGCACGATCCGCGAAACGCGGGCCATCTGGGTCTCTCCAAACGACATGGAGACGGCCGAAGACATCGACCGGGTGGTCACTCGATGCACCCAGGCGCGGCTCAACGTGATCATTCCGGACATCTTCGTTCGTAACAGCTTCTACGCCCGAAGCGACCTTCTCCCCATCACCGACAGAATCGCCAGGGGGGTCGATCCTCTCAAGGACCTGATCACCAAGGCCCATGCGGCCGGTCTCGAGGTGCACCCCTGGTTCTGCGTGACCTATCGCGACGCCGTGTTTCGCAAGTGGTTCGCCGGCAAGTACGGCCGCAGTATCGACATGCCCGACGCCGAGGGCAAGGTCCTTTCGGAAGGCGCCGATGTCCACCGGGCCGAGTATCGCCAGTTCATCGTCGACCTGATGGTTGGCGTCGCCCGTGACTACGAGGTCGATGGCATCCATCTGGACTACATCCGCACCATGGGACGATGCTATTGCCCCGATTGCCGCAAGGAGTTTGCCGAAGCTCAGAGAATTGACCTTGCCCAAGCCACCGACGACCAGTGGATCCAGTGGCAGCGAGCGGCAATCGGTAACATCGTGGAACGGACTGCAGCGGGCGTCCGCAAGAGTCGTCCTCAGGCGATCATGTCAGCGGCCGTGTTCTCGAGCCTGGCGGGCGGGGCGAGCCAGGGGCAGGACCCGGCCGAATGGGCCAGACGCGGCTGGATCGACCTGGTTCTCCCCATGGATTACCAGATGCAGACGCTGCAGGTTCGCTCCAACGAGCGACAGTTCCTGGCCGCCCTGCAGAACGACGACCAACTCGTCACGGGCCTCTCCCTTTACATGCGTTCTGGCGGCGGAGCCCATTCGCGACCTCCCGAACTCCTCTTCGAGCAGATTGAGCTCGTTCGCCGCATGGGCATCCACGGCTACTGCCTGTTTGCCTTCACCCACCTGAGCGACGAGCAACTTCAGGTCCTGCGCGAGAAACTCAATACGGAGGAAGCCAAACCGTTCTACTTGAAGTGAGAGGCATCGAGAAGCAAGCGAGTTTTCCGCGGGCAGTGATGCGCAGCATCATTGTCGGCTTCAAGAGACCGGTCGAGATGAGCGAGCGGAACAATTCACACCCCTGTATTGGCTTCCCCAAGCGTCTCAGCCAACCGGCCAATCATTTCGCTCGAATGGGCATAGCTGAGGCTGATCCGCAGGCAGGCTTCGCCTTTGGGGACTGTCGGCGGCCGAATTGCGGGCACGAACAGGCCCTTGTCCCGCAGTGAGAGTGATAGTTTCACCGCGGCCTCCGCCTCGCCAACGATCACCGGAATGATCTGACTGGCCGAATGGCCCACGTTCCAGCCCTGCTCAACCAGGAGGCGACGAAGCCCGGCGGCTCGATCGAGGAGCATTTTGCGGCGTTCGGGTTCGTTGACCACAATCTCCAGCGCGGCCAGCGATGCGGCGGCCACTGCGGCGGGGGCGGCCGTCGAGAACACATACGGCCGCGCTCGATTCAGCAGCCAGTCGATGAGCCGGCGCTGGCCCACCACGTAGCCGCCGTGAGATCCGAAGGCCTTGCTGAGCGTGCCCACGCGAACAGGAATGCGTGCCTCAACGTCCTGCGACTCCGCTACTCCCCGGCCCGACTCGCCAAAGACGCCCGTCGCATGGGCCTCGTCGATCATCAGTATCGCCTCGTGCCGCGCAGCTACCTCGGCCAGTTGCGCCAGCGGAGCCAGGTCGCCATCCATGCTGAACAGGCTGTCGGTCACGACAAGCCGGCGCTCGTGACCCGAATCGCGCTGGAGGAGTTGATCGAGTCGCTCCCAGTCGCGGTGAGGATAGACCTTCACGTCGGCTCGGGAAAGGCGGCAGCCATCGAACAGGCTCGCGTGGTTCTTGCCGTCCGCGAAGACCACACTTCCCGGTCCGACCAGCGCGGCGATCGTGCCGGCATTGGCTGCAAAGCCACTGGGAAAGACCAGGGCCGCCTCGGCCTGCTCGAATTCGGCCAACCGCTCTTCGAGTTGCCGGTGAAGGTCGCTGTGACCTGAGACCAAGGGGCTCGCCCCCGCGCCCCAGCCCTGCTCCGACAGCACCGCATGCACAGCTTGCGTCAGGCGGGGGGCAGCCGCCAGTCCGAGGTAATCGTTGGTGCTGAAATTGACCAGTTCCCGGCCGTCGAGTCGCACGACCGCGCCCTGGGCACCCACGCGATCAGTCAACCGGCGCCGCAGCCCCCGGCGTTCGAGTTCGGCCAGCTCGCCATCGATCCAATCGAGCGGATTGTGCGTAGAGCGTGTGTCCATAGATCCTGGTAAAGTTGCGAACCGGCCGATCGCCCAGCTCCGGGATTGGTTGCATTGGCAAATCGATGTCCAGCTCCAGCGCGGGCAAGTCCACGCGGCCATCCTATTCAGAGAACAATCAATCCCCGATTCTACCCCCCCTCGTCGCAGACCGTCAAATCCTGAGAAGGCGTAAACCTCATTGCAGGAATATGTTACGATTCCATTTGGCGGGAAAAGCGAAAATCTCGGCTTTCCAAGAGCAACATAGGCGGCCTGACGGCAACTATCTCTTCAGCCATGAACTCAATCAAGACGGTTGGGCAACAGGAAGCCCTCTTCGCGCCGGATGTCGATTGGTCGGAAGCGCTGGCGGAAAACGGACGCTGGCTGCGGACGGTGATCTACGCGCGCGTCGGAGAACGACAGGCGGTCGATGAGATCCTGCAGGAGGTGTCGCTGGCGGCGGTTCGCCAGCATGCACCGCTCGAGGATCACAGCAAGGTGGCTCCATGGCTTTACCGGACGGCGGTGATCCAGGCGCTGCTTTATCGCCGGAAGGTCGGAAGGCAGCGTAAGTTGAGCGATCGCTATGCCGAGGAGATACGCCCCACGGAGGTCGATGCCCGCCAGATCGATCCGCTGTTGTGGCTGCTTGCTGACGAACGGCGGCAGCTCGTCCGGCAGACCCTGGCGATGCTGCCCCGGCGTGATCGGGAGATCCTCCTGCTGAAGTACACCGAAGACTGGAGCTATCGCCAACTGGCCGACCATCTGGGAATCAGTGAAAGTGCTGTTCAGGCCAGACTGCATCGCGCCCGCAAGCGGATGCGAGACCTGATGGAAAAGCAGAGTAACGACCAAAAGATCACAGGATGACGAGTCTGCAGCGAGTGGCGATGCACACAATCAGTCATTTCGTTGTCGGCTCTGAATAGACCCACGAACATGATTGCCAACACACAACTCGACTTGCTGGTCGACGGCGAGCTGAGCGACGAAGAGCGGCGTGAAGTTCTTTCACGTCTGGATACGGAGCCCGATGGATGGCGGCGTTGTGCGCTGGCCTTTCTCGAGGCGCAAACCTGGCGTGAAGGGATGCGAGCTGCCGCTAGCGATTCGGTGGTCGAGATGGCCGCGGCCTCGCCGAAACGGCAACCGGCCTGTCGCCGTCTGCCAGGCGTACTGGCCATGGCGGGATGCTTCCTGGTGGCCCTTGGATTGGGGGCTGCAGTCGATGAACTGGCGGGACGCCGATCGTCTCGTTCCACAGCTCCGGTACCGGGCGTGGCGCAGGTGGCGGACGGATCGGCCGCCAAGGAATCGACGAACCTGGAACCGTCTCCCGCGGCCTCGGCCACGCGGGCGCCCGAAACGGCGGTCCCTTATCAGTACGTGTCGATTCCTGCTGAGGACCCCGTGAGCGGCAAGGCCGAGTCGATCCGCATGCCTGTCGTTCCCCAGGAATACTTGGGCGAAGGCTGGCCTTACCAGATTCCGTCCGTATTGCCCGACCGCGTGGTCAAGACGTTGAAGCAGCAGGGCCACGAGGTGGTCCAGCACAGGCGACTGGTCCCGTTTCAGGCCGCCGACGGAAGCCGGGTCGTTTTTCCGGTCGACGAAGTGGAACTGGTTCCGGTGGGAAATCGGGGGTATCAGTAACCGGAGGAAAGACTGGGAACAATACAGGGGTGGCATAGCGTGAAAGGGAAATGTGGTGGTATCGGTATTGGAGTCAAGGATAAGGAGTGAACCGATGTTTTGGAGCAAACTGATTCAAGGTGCGAGCATCTGGACCTGCACGGTGCTGATTCTGGGCAGTGCGGCTGCCGCGCAGGGCGTGCCCGATGGACCATCCTCGGGGGAACGCGGGCTGTATCCCCCTCCGACGTTCTTCGTGCCTCCGGGCGACCCCACTGACGGCGCGATCATTATGCATCCGCCGGTCCCGCCGGGAGTTATGCCGCAAGTGATCTGGCAGCAGGCCGGCGAGCCCCAGGAGATGATCAAGCCGAGCGATCACTGGGTCGGTCTGCAGTGCAGCAAGGTGGACCCGGCCCTGCAGGCCCAGTTGGGGCTGGAAGAAGGGAAAGGTGTTCTTGTGCAAGCGGTCGTCGAGAATAGCCCCGGCGCCAAGGCCGGCATCGAGCAGTACGACGTGCTTGTCCGCGCCGGCCAGCGCGACCTCGCCAAGGTCCAGGATCTGATCGACGAGGTCGACAGGGTCAAAGAAGGAAAGTTGTCGATTGAGTTTATCCGAAAGGGGGAGAAAAAGACGGCGGAGATCACCCCGGAAAAACGGCCCCCAATCGAAGCTCCCGGCAATGACGCGGTCAACGAATCCCCCGAGGAATGGAAGCACTTTTTCGACTATCTGCAGCAGTGGGAGCCGGGCAAGGACGGGCGACCCTCGATGAAGTTCCGCTTCTGGCGTCAGCCGGGTACGATTCTTCCCGGCCAGCCGGAACCGGCCGACAAGCTACCGGGGAACGTGAAAATCCTGATCCGAAAAGAAGGCGACAAGCCTGCCGAAATCGAAGTCACTCGGGGCGACGAGAACTGGTCGGTCAATGAAGACGAACTCGACAAGCTCCCCGCGGACCTCCGCCCGCACATCGAGCGGATGCTCGGTACCCCACACGCCCCGCAGGGCTGGTGGGGGACCTCGCCCGATGGCTTCAAGCGTCCGGATGCGGCGCAGGACTGGGAAAGCATGATCGAAAAACGCTTCCAGGAGATGAACCGGCGAATCGACCGATTGCCGAATCCGCTCGAGGGCCGGGAGGGAGTTCTTGAAAAGCGTTTTGAAGACATGAACCGGCGGCTGGACCAGATGCGGGACTCGATCGACGAACTCCGCAGCAAACGCCGCGAGAAGCCCAAGGACGAGTTGAAAGACCAACCCCAGGTGGAACCGGAATCGCAAGACCAGCCCAAGGCGGAATCGAAAGACGATCCAAAGGCCGAAGTGGAGCCTGAAACGTCCCAGCCGAAGTCTGCCGGCAACGAGGTGTAGCGTCTGCCCAACAACGGAGGGCACTCTCAAATCACGGAACGGCCAGGGGGCCGACGTTCCCAAAACGTCGGCCCTTTTCTTTCTCCCTTACGGCTTCTGCGGCGCCCCGTAGTTCGGGAACCGGTCCTGGATCGCCTGGACTTCCATTTCTTCTTCGCGCAGGGCTTCCATGGCGATCACGGCCGCGTCGGCGGCCTGGATTGTGGTCAGGCAGGAGACGCCGTGGGCCACGGCGGCGGCGCGGATCTGACCTTCGTCGGTTCGAGCGCCTTTGCCGCTGGGAGTGTTCATCACCAGTCTGAGCTCGCCGTTGCGCATATAGTCGAGCACATTGGGATGACCTTCCTGCAGCTTCTTCAGCCGCGTGACCTGGATCCCCGCCTCCTCGAGCTTCATCGCCGTGCCGCGACTGGCCAGAAGCTCATAGCCCATTTTTTCCAGCCGCCGGGCCAGGCCGACCACGTGATCCTTGGCAGCGTCGGCCACGCTGATGAAGATCTTTCCTTCGCGAGGCAGAACCGTGCCGGCCGCCAACTGGCTCTTGGCAAAGGCGATCGAAAACCGCTCGCTGATACCCATCACCTCGCCCGTGGATTTCATCTCCGGTCCGAGCACGATATCGACCCCCGCAAACTTGACGAACGGGAAAACGGCCTCCTTCACCGAAACGTGGGCCGGAATCGGCTCCCGATAGAGCCCGAGGTCGTGAAGGTTCATGCCGGTCATCACCTTGGCCGCCAGCTTGGCCAGGGGCACACCAGTGGCCTTCGAGACGAACGGCACCGTTCGGCTGGCACGCGGATTGACCTCGAGCACGTAAACGGTGGGACGCCCGTTCTCTTCCTTGACGGCGAACTGAACGTTCATCAGCCCGATCACCTTCAGTTCGCGGGCCATGGCGGCGGTCGCCGCACGGATTTCGTCGCGCACCGGGCCCGGCAGACTGTACGGGGGCAGTGCGCAGGCCGAGTCGCCCGAGTGGACGCCGGCCTCCTCGATATGTTCCATGACACCGGCCACGATCACATTCTCGCCATCGGCAATTGCGTCCACGTCGACCTCGGTGGCGTCTTCCAGGAACTGGTCGATGAGCACCGGCTGCCCCTGGGCGACGACGAAGGCGGCGGTCACGAACTTCTCAAACTGGGCCGAATCGTAGCAGATCTCCATCGCCCGCCCGCCGAGTACATAACTCGGCCGGACCAGGGCCGGGAAGCCGACCTTGGCGACCTGGGTCCGGGCCTGGCTCATGGTTCGCGCAATGCCGCTGGCCGGCTGCTTGAGGCCGAGCCGGTCGAGAAGGTTCTTAAACTTCTCGCGGTCTTCAGCATCTTCAATCGTGTCGACACTGGTGCCGATGATCGGCACACCGGCATTCGACAGCGCCCGGGCCAGGTTCAACGGCGTCTGGCCACCGAACTGAACGATCACGCCGTCGGGCTTGATCCGGTCGCAGATGTTGAGCACGTCCTCGGTCGTGAGCGGCTCGAAGAACAGGAGGTCGCTCGTGTCGTAGTCGGTGCTGACCGTTTCGGGGTTCGAGTTGACCATGATCGATTCGATCCCCAGTTCGCGAAGGGCGAAACTGGCATGGCAACAGCAATAGTCGAACTCGATTCCCTGCCCGATGCGGTTCGGACCGCCGCCGAGAATCATGACGCGTTTCTGACCCGGCTTCCTGGACGGCACCTCATCTTCCAGATAGACTACGCGCCCTTCGGTGCCGCCGAGGGCTGCGGTCAGGTCGTCCTGGCCGGTGGGAAGCTTTGCCGTCTCCGTCTCGACCGGGTCTTCGTAGGTGGAGTAATAGTAGGGCGTGTAAGCCTCGAATTCAGCGGCGCAGGTGTCGACCGCTTTGAACGTGGCCACAATGCCCCGCCGCTTCCGCTCCCGGCGGATGTCCATTTCCGATTCGTTCCAGATAGTGGCAAGCTGTCGGTCGGAGAAGCCAAACTGCTTGGCCTTGCGGAGCAGCCGGTCGTCGACGCCGTCAATACCGTCCCTGCTGCGCAGCTCCTCCTCCAGTTCCACGATCTCGGCCAGATTGTCGAGGAACCATGGATCGATCCCTGTGCGCTCGAAGATCTCTTCGATCGACATACCGTACTTCAGAGCGTAGCGGAGATACCAGACCCGTTGTTCGCCCGGGCTGGCGATCTTCCATTGCACCTCGTCGAGCGTTGGTTGCTGGGGCGTACCCCAGAGATCCTTGCCGTCGCAACCGAACCCGAAACTGCCAACCTCGAGTCCGCGCAAGGCTTTCTGGAACGACTCCTTGAAGGTCCGGCCGATCGCCATCGTCTCGCCGACGCTCTTCATCTGGGTCGTCAGGTCGGCGTTGGCCTCGGGGAATTTTTCGAAGGCGAATCGCGGTATCTTGGTGACCACGTAGTCGATCGTAGGCTCGAAACAGGCCCTGGTCTCGCGGGTGATATCGTTGGGCAATTCATGGAGCCGGTAGCCGACGGCCAGCTTGGCCGCAATCTTGGCGATGGGAAAGCCGGTTGCCTTCGAGGCCAGCGCGCTGGAACGGCTCACCCGGGGATTCATTTCGATCACGATCATCCGGCCGTTGTCGGGATGGATCGCGAACTGAATATTCGAGCCCCCTGTCTCGACGCCGATCTCGCGGATCACGGCCAGCGATGCGTCGCGCATGTACTGGTATTCCTTGTCCGTGAGAGTCTGCGCCGGGGCCACGGTGATCGAGTCGCCCGTGTGCACGCCCATGGGATCGAAGTTCTCGATCGAGCAGATGATCACGACATTGTCGTCCTTGTCGCGCATCACCTCCATCTCGTACTCTTTCCAACCGACCACCGATTCTTCGAGAAGAACCTCGTGGACCGGCGACGCGGCCAGCCCTCGGGCCACCTGGTCGTTGAAATCCTGCATGTTGTAGGTAATGCAGGAACCTGTTCCTCCCAGGGTGAAACTTGGCCGCACGACGCACGGCAGACCAATTTCCTCCACCACCCGCCGCGCCTCTGTCAGGTTCCTGACGGTCTCGCCCCGGCACACGCCCAGGCCGATCCTCTCCATGGCGGCCTTGAATTGGTCGCGTTCTTCCGCCTTGGCGATCACTTCCGCCGTTGCCCCGATCATCTCGCAGTTGAACTTCTCGAGCACGCCGTGACGGGCCAGATCCATGGCCAGATTCAAACCGGTCTGCCCCCCCAATGTCGGCAACAACGCGTCGGGGCGCTCCTTTTCAATCACCTTGGCCACGGTTTCCCACGTCAGCGGTTCGATGTAGGTGCGGTCAGCCGTCGCCGGATCCGTCATGATCGTGGCCGGGTTCGAATTGACCAGCACCACCTCGTACCCTTCCTCACGAAGGGCCTTGCAGGCCTGGGTGCCGGAGTAATCGAACTCGCAGGCCTGGCCGATGATGATCGGCCCGGAACCGATGAGCAGAATCTTGTGGATGTCTTCGCGTCGTGGCACGTTCGCTGTTTCCTTATGGCTGTCTTCTCACCGCCCGTTGGGGCCCGCAAAACTGAGCTACACAAGAGGCGGCCTCCCGCGGGCGGGAGACCACCGAGTCGGCAATCGTCTGGATTCGGCTCCAAGAGGCAGCCGGATGTTCCGCGGCGGTTCGCCACCATTCATGGGGAGAACCCGCTCGAAGAAACCCTGACACAACCGAGTGCCCCCGGCATCGAGGACCGCACTCCATCGCGCTCTTAGCGGCTCTAAAATCCCTCAAGTTTATCACGATACGGGCACGACTTTCAAGTGGGTCGCGTCTCCAACTGTGTTGCCGCAGGTTCGTCCCGACAGGAACTGAGAAAGGACCCTCTCGCCACAAATGCAAACTGCCACAGGGCGGCAGGGCCGCCAACCAATACGAGCTACCGCTCGAACTGAGATGGCCTGCTCCCGATGGTCGCGAGTCTTTGTGAAGACCTTCACGATCTTTGAGGTTAGTAGTACAGAGAGTTCAGGAGAATGGCCGTAAACTGCACACCCATCGACAGAAGGGTGTTGCAGAATTCTCCCGGTGAGGTGGTGATTGCGAGCCTGGAAGGGGTGATCTCAACCGCTACCGATAATCGCAGAATTCCAGAAGGTTCCCTTCCGGATCACGGCAATACGCGATCCATTTCTGACGGGTGCCGAACTCGACCTGACCGGTGGGAACTGTCTGCACGGGGGCCAGTATCTCGCCGCCGGCGGCACGGACCGCTTCGAGGGCTGCATCGATATCCTTTACGAGAAATGCCAGGTGGCGGAGTCCCAAGGTGTTGGGCTTTTCGAGGTCGCCGGGACGGGAGCCTTGGGGCGACCGGTAGGCGATCAATTCCAGCGGCGGCCCGGTGGGCGGTTCCAGGTAGACCACGTCGGCCTCGACGCCTGACAGGAGCGTGATGGCCTCGATCCAGTCGCCCCGGATCGTCACCTCGCGAGTCACCCGGAGCCCGAGAGCGTCGCGATAGAAGGCGGTCATTCGCGGGAGGTTTTCTACAACGATGTTGACATGGTCGATCTGTTTCATGGTGTGTGATCAGGATATGGGAGGAGAATCATTTCACAAATAGACGGCGAGAACTAGCGCTGCCTATTCTACCATGGTTCGGCAAAGGGCGATGCGTGAAAGCGAAAAGGCGTCTGGAGAGATCGGGTATGTGCCAACGCCTTTGCCTCGTGTTTCGGGGACACTTGTTGGACTCGATCGCCCTCCTGCTCAGCGCAAGGAAAGCAAGTTCGAGAACCGGCGACCGCTCTGGTCTTCGATGTACGTGCTGAATGGACCTTGCTCGGGGCGGAACTGGGGGACGAATCCCTGAAGAGTCCCCCGGGCGGACATCTCGACGGGCTGCTTGATAACCTGGCCGTTTGCCGACTCGACTACCCAGACGAGTCGGACGGGACTGGCGGGCGGGTTGTCTACGAACTCGTAGTCGACGCTGACTCCCACAGCGGTACCCGTTGGGAGCGTCTGGGCCAGTGCAACGCCCGCGGAAAGGCGAATCGTGTTTTCTGCCGAAGAGTTGGTGGCGCCGCCTGGTCGGGCCGGTTCCTGGGAGCGTGGTTCCTCCCGGCTCCGTTCCACTGGCGGCATGGAGTCGTCAGCCGGCGGCTCTTTCACTTCGGTGGGGCGAGGGGGCTGGCCTGCAACGGGCGCCGGCTGCGAGTCCGAGGGCGCGGCAGGGCGATCGGGGACCGAGTCGCCTACGGGCGATCTGGCTTCGAGTTCGGATTGCCGGCCCTTGGAACGGCTGGTCGAATCGGGAACAGATTCGGCAACATTCGAGCCGATGACCGTCTGTTCGGCAGGCACAGTCTCCGCGATTGGGCCCTCAGGTTGCCCGTTGCCACCGAGCATCGAGAACAACATCCACAGAATCGCGACGACCACGAAACTGCCACCGGTGAGCAGCAGAAGCAACAACCCACCTTCGAACGTGGCAGAATGCCGGGGTTTTTGCTTCTGGGCGGGGGAAGCGGCCGCCGGCGATGCCTGCGGACGATCGAGTTCCTCGTCGAGGAGACTTGCCTGGGGGATCAAGAGCGGTCGGCCGCAACCGGGACAATTGACTTGCTTTCCAGCAAGTGCGTCGGTCGCCCGAAACTTCTTTCCGCACGGACAAGCAACGAATGGCATTTCAGTATCGATTCAAAAAAACGATCACTGCCCTTACTGGAATCGGCTTCTTCGTGGTTCTGCGATCTTCTCCCGGTTCTCGGGTTGGCCCTGGTTGAGAGTTATCCGCTACGCAAGTCGGCGATGGCGGAGGCGAATCCATCAACCGTGTTGCCGTCGAGCAGGACGGAGCCAACATCTTTGCCGATACGGATGCCGGTCCGACGGGCCGGCCCGCGGGTCTCTTGGATCGTGTTGCGGACGATTTGCAGGTCGCGAGTTTTGCCGGCAAGATCGATGGCGACCCCGTCGTCGCCGCCGCTATCGACAACGAGGTTCTCTTCGAGCCGGTTTCGATTTGGCCAGAAATCGCGTCCCCGACTCTCGTCGCGGAAGAGGATGCCCACTTTTCCGCTGCCGGTGATGCGGTTGTTGCGCATGACGTTGTCGGTATCGCAGTGGCCGATCGAGATTCCGTAGCTGCGGTTGGCGTCGATCTGGTTGCCCTCGGCCAGTCCGTACCTGACGCCCCAGCACCAGAAGAGGCCGATACTGTTGGCCACCATCTGCGAGTTGCGGACGAGCGGGCGTTGGGAACCGGACCCAGGATGCACGCCGAGGTCTGTGTTGTCGTGGCAATGGCATTGGTCGATCACGACATCGTGGCAGACCTGGAAGCTGATCCCGTCGCCGTTGTAGTTGCGGGCCTCGACCTTGCGGATCGTATACCGGTTGCAGTCCTGGAGGAAGATGCAGCCGGCGTAATTGCCGTTGAGGTTCTCGTTGTTGGCGCCGTTGCCGTCGAGGGTGAGGTTCTCGATCACCGCGTCGGCCGTGTTTTCGCTTGTCAGGAGCGGGAAGAGAGAAGAACAGGTGGGCTTCCCGGCGAGCCAGACGTTTTCGCGCAGCCCGTCGCTGAGTTTGAATCGGTTTCCCGAGCGGGCGACCAGGGTGCGTTTGATGTAGTCGGTGCCTCCGTTGTGCGGGTTCTCCGCGCGGATCAGGACTCCATCGCCGACTTGAAAACCCCCGGCTTCGGCAAGGGTGATCTCCTGATCGAACCAGTTCGAGTCGTCGGCCAGCGCAACGGTCTCGGACGGAATCTTGGTGACGATCGATTCCGGGCCGCTGCCAAGGAGTCGGATATTTGACGGGAGGACGACGGCGTTGCGAAGGGTGTACGTTCCCGGCAGGAGTTGCACGGTGCCGCCGCCCCGACGGGCGATAGAATCCACTGCCGCCTGGATCACACGGTCCGACGTGCCGACCAAGTCGGCCTTGGTCGGGCCGACGGTGATCGTGAAACACTCATCCCATTTCGGTTCATACCTATCGTCGCCGTCGCTGGCACGCGGATCGGTGACCGGCGGGAGCTCGTCGGGCCAGGCAATGGAGCTCAGGCCGAGAGTCGTTGCGGTGGCACCGGCCGCTCGGAGGAACCGGCGGCGGGAGAAGAGAACGGAAGACATCTCCATGTTCCTCGTGGCAACGGGATAATTCGGACGCAGACATTCTGTCGGCAATCGTAACACAGGGCCAGACCTATGCAAAGGTTTGCGGGTCACTCTCCAAGAGTAACGCCTGCTATGCCGATGCCAGCGGATTACGGCGACCACTAGCGAGCGGGGATACCGGAAAATACAATCAGGGCAATCGGCACGGTGCCCCACAGTTCGTGAAAGGGGGAAGTCATGTCTGCGAGACAACGTCGTAGGATCGGTTCGGGCCTGAAGGCCGTGCCGGCTGCCCTGCTGGTTCTGTTCGCAGGGTCGGTCATGTGTGCGGCAGGCGTCGAGTTCCCCGGGCCCGATCCCGGCAAGGCTGCGGCCAGGTTCGCCGAAGGACAGCTCGTTCTGGAGAATGCCGCGATTGCCGTCACATGGCGTGTGACGCAGGGGGAGTTTCGCCTGGCTGAGATCGAGGACCGGATCACAGAGCAGACTCTCCACCCTCAGTCGGCCGCGGCATTTCGTATCGAGTTGGCGGAAGGAGGGCAACTGACTGCGTCGGATCTGCAGGTGGTGGAGGAGCTGAAACTGGCGCGACTCGAGCCGGATCCGGCGGCCCAGCAGGCCGTGTTGGGCGAGGCCGGGTGGCAAGCGAGCACGCGGCTGGCGTCGCTCGACGGTCGGCTGGATATTTGCTGGTTGGCCACGTTGCGCGATCACTCCAACGCGGTTCGCACCGAACTGAGAATTATGCCGAAGGAAACGCCGGCCGGCCTGGTGAGTGCGACGGTTCTGGAGGTCGACCAAGCGGATGCAAAGGTTGCCGGCACGGTGAGCGGTTCGCCGATCGTGGCGGGCAACCTGTTCTTTGCCTGCGAGCATCCCTTGGCGGATAACAGGGTGGTGAACGGTCGCGCCGAGTGTGCGGCACGTTATCGGGGCGGAGTGGAGTCGGCGGAAGCGTGGTCGCGAACGGCCGTCGTGGGAGTTGCGCCGCCGGGGCAGTTGCGGCGGGCGTTCCTCTACTATGTCGAGCGTGAGCGGGCGCGGCCTTATCGGCTGTTCCTGCATTACAATTCCTGGTGGGATATCGCCTGGCCGGACCGACGGATGGACGAAGGGAAGTGTCTGGCAGTGATGGAGCACTTTGGCCGCGAGATGTACCAGAAGCGGGGCGTTCCGCTGGACAGTTTTGTTTTCGACGACGGCTGGGACGACCCCAAGACGCTGTGGAAGTGTCACGACGGTTTTCCCCGCGGGTTTGCACCCCACCAGAAGGCGGCGGAGAGGCAAGAGTCGGCGATCGGCGTCTGGCTCTCGCCCTGGGGGGGCTACGGGCAGGCTAAAGCCGACCGGCTGGAGTACGGCAAGACACAGGGGTTCGAGACGAACTCTCGCGGCCTCTCGCTGGCCGGACCGACGTACTACGCTCGTTACGCCGAGTCCTGCAAGGAGATGATCGCCAAGTACGGCGCAAACTATTTCAAGTTCGACGGGATCGGGCAGGGACTGGGCTCGCCGGGGGCGGACAACGAATTTGGCGCCGACGTGGAATCGCTGCTCAAGCTCACCGGGGAGCTCCGCCAGCAACGGCCGGACATCTACCTGAGCATCACGACGGGGACTTGGCCCTCGCCCTATTGGCTCTGGTATGGCGACTCGGTGTGGCGAAACGGCGACGACCTGGGCTTTCATGGGGTGGGTTCGATGCGGGAGCAGTCGATCACCTACCGCGATATGTTCGTGCGGCAGATGATCGTCGACCGGGCGCCGCTCTATCCGCTGAATTCCTTGATGATCGTGAGCCTCTGCCAGGCGGAGCTGGGCGCGGCGGGAAAGATGGTGGGGGACGTGGCCGACCTGCCCGACGGTCGGCGGAGACCCTGGCAAGGCGGAGGTCTACGGCTACGGAGCCTGGTCGCCTCGCAAGGGGATTCTCACGCTAGGCAACCCGGTTGACAAGCCGCAGGCCATCGCACTGAGCCTGGCGGATGCCTTCGAACTGCCGAGACCATCGAGCCACTTTGGGATTGCAGCACCCTGGTCGGATGGTACTGCGGCCGTTCCCGAGCGGTTGGGCGCCGAGGAGAAGTACGAATTTAAACTGAAGCCGCTGGAGATGTTGATGATCGAAGCGGTACCGGAGTAACAGAACGAACATGTTTGCCTACAAGCCAATCCTGAATGATGTGCTGCCAGGCCTGCGCCGGCTCTACGAGCGGCGGGGGCAGGACCGGATCTTTGCCGTGATGGAAACATTGAGCCGGGCGATCGCCGACTTCCAGGCACGATACACGGAGGGGTACTGCGAGGCGCCCGACCCGGCCGGGCGGATCGCCTTCTGGAACCGGTATTTTGCGGAGAGGGCGGACGTCGAGGACGACAGCGTGCCCAGTGCTTACCTGAGTGAAATGGACCAGGGGCTCTACGGCGGTTTGCTGGGAGGGAACGTGCAATTCATGGCCGATCCCGACACGGGCTGGATCTCGTCGATGGTGGCTCCGATCCTGAAGGACTGGTCGGGACTGGACGGGTTGCGACTCGACCGTTCCCATCCGTGGTTCAACCGTTACCTGAACCAACTCCGGATTTTTGCGGAAGGGGCGGCGGGCAAATTCGGCGTGAGCCATTTCATTCTCATCGACGGGTTGAACTTCGTTTTCGAGCTGGTGGGGGCCACGGAGACGTACCTGAGCCTGTACGAACATACGGACGAGGTACGCCGGGCGATCGAACTGGCCTTCGAGATCAACGTGGCGGTCCAGTCGGCGTTTTTCGAAAACACGACCGGGCCGGAAGGGGGAACGTGCAGCAACATGGTCCAGTGGATTCCGGGTAGAATCGTTTCGGAGAGCGTCGATCCGTTCCACATGACGTCGATCGATACGCTGGAAGAATGGGGGCGGGGGCCGGCCGAGCGGATCTTCCGAGAGTTCGATGGCGGCGTGGTTCACATCCATGGCAACGGCCGTCACCTGCTGGAGACGGTCGCCGGTTTCGAAGGGCTCAAGGCGATCTTTCTGGGAGACGACCGCGGGTTTGCCAAGGCGTTCGACGTGCTCGGCGAGATCCAACAGCGGACCGGCGACATGCCGTTGGTGGTCCAGACGCCCTACGAACGGTTTGCCGGCTGCCTCGACCGCCACGAATTGCCGGGGGGCGTGCTCTACAAAGTGAGCGGAGTACCCGATGTGGACGAGGCGAACAGGCTGATGGAACGGGTGAGGGCGTATCGGGCGTAGGGGGATTGTCAGGGCTCAGGAATTGGACGTCAGATCTCGGCCAGACTGTTGTCGAGACAGGTCCGGGCGGCATTGATTTCGCCGGTGACGGCGGCAAGATTATCCATAATGGGGATTCCGCGAGGAACAGGGTGCATGAAGATCTCGACCCAGCGATCGTAGTTGATTGTCTTGAGCGCGACCAGCAGTGGGCGGAAGTCAAGCGAGCCGCGGCCGGGCATCTGCTGGAGTTCCTGGTCCTTGGGAAGTTTTTCCATACAGCCCTTGCCGTACTGCCAGGCGTAGAAGTGGACGAGTTTCGGGCCGAGATCCTCGATCAAGTGGGCCAGGAGCTTTTCGTCCTGGGGGAGGTGATAGGGGGCCAGGGCGATGCCCAGGCAGGGACTGGTGGACATCTCGCCGAGGTAACGGATCGAATCGACGCTGGCGATGAGGGCATTGGCGTGGTTTTCGATTCCGATGGTGACGCCGCACTGTTCGGCCAGTTCCACATGTGGGCTGATCTGCTCGACGAAGGTCTTGACGGCCGCCTTCGCCTCGGGGCCGGTCACGTTCTTGGGGCCAATGCTGCCCGTCACGACAAGTGAAGCTCCGAACTTCCTGAGCACCTGGAGTTCGCCGTCCAGTCCAAGGGGGCCGAGGTCATATCGGGTGGTCATGCCGAGGGAGACATTGTGTTCCTTCAGCAGTGCCGCGAACTTGTCGTGCCCCATTTCTTCCATCTGTTCGCGCTGATTGGCATGGTGCTCCGGCCAGAGGTCGATCCGCTCGGCGCCGATCTTGTGGACCTCACCGACGATCTCGGCCAAGGGCAACTTGCCATACATGCAGGAAGCCAATGTATAGTGCAGACGGAACCTGGGCGGCTCGGCGGCTTTCAGGGCAGGGTGGAAACAGGCGGCAGCGGTTCCGGCGGCGAGGAGCCGGCACAATTGACGGCGATTGATGTCGGCATTGGTCACAAGCATAGTTCCGCGAAGGGGGACTGTTGGAGGGGCTCCGATGCTTTGCCGCCTATTCTACATGGTGTTGCGTGATTCCAGGAGAGACTCCGGCGCCGCCACCCACCTTCTGTGGGTGACACGTGCCGGTGCAGATGCAGAAGAGATGGGCCCCAAGGGTCAGAGGGCAGGGAATCGCCTCTGGTGGCGTTCGCGACAGAAGGTTGAAGCGAGCCACCTCGCCCTGACGCAATCGGGCGAGGTGGCGCATGACGGTATGCTGAGTTGTCAAAGAACGGAAGGGTGGCAGCGAGGGAAAGAAGTCGGGGGGCAGAAGTCGGGAGTCAGGGCGGGCGCGGGCCAGTACGGGCGGCCGCTCGGTTGGTGATCGGGGGTCTTCTGGAGGGTGAAGGGGGCAACCGGGAGTTGGTCAACGGAGGGGCGATTCTGCCAAATTCGGGCCTGGCGGGGGGTGTTCGCGATGGGGCTTGGGGAGGGAGCGGGGGCCAATTGCCTGGTTTTTTCATGGCGAAGGCGGCCTGATGCCAAGGGGCTCCAGGGGGATGGCCTGGAGGGATGTGCGGTCGGGTCTTCGGGGCTGGAGCGGCGGCAGGACGAGGTTCGGATGACTGGGATGGCGGGTGAATATGGCCTTCGGCCAAAGAATAGGAATTGGCCTGGGATTCCTGGGGCGGGTGCCCCAGGCTACGGTGAGGATGGCCTTCGGCCGAGCGGGGTTTGGGGGTGCGCGGCGTGATATCCTCGGGCGGGGGTGGTGGAGGGGCGGGACTGGCACGCTCGCTCACGATTTGGGCTTCTGGGGATGGGGGAGTGTCGGGGATAGGGCATATGCCGGGTGAAGGCGGGACTCCAACTTGGGTTTCTGGGGTGGATGGTTCAGCAGCCTCGCTTACGCGTCGGGGTTCTGTGGTGGATGATTCTTCTGCCTCACTTACGCGTCGGGTTTCCTTGGTGGATGGTTCGGTAGCCTCGCTTACGCGTCGGGTTTCTTTGGTGGGTGGGTCCTGGATAGCGCATATGCCGCCTAAAGGCGGGACTCCAACAGGGGCGGCGAGGGGGCGGAGGATGTTGGTGTAGAAGCGGTAGGGGACGGAGGGGAGGGGGAGAGTGAGGCGGACGCGGGGAAGACTGAGGCGGGGGAGGCTTGGCGGGCGCCAGCCGCGGAGTTCCCAGCCGCGGGCGTAGAGCCCGTGGGCGAGGGCGGCCTGTTGCCACTGGCGCTTGATGCGGAGGAGGTTTT
>CAYSCH010000048.1:0-36097 GCA_964429355.1 uncultured Planctomycetaceae bacterium
GCGGGTTTGCGGAGGAATAAGGGTGCCGGCACCTGGCAAGTTTACGATCAACGCCCGCAGTTCCAGACTATTCGCCGGGAGCCGGGCGGCAGTCGATGAAGTCGTTGTTGCGAGTTCTCCCCCCTCCTGTTTTTGTCCGAGGAACACAATCCACCCCAACAATGTGTTTTTTGCCCCCACCTCACCTGGCATTTTTTGATCGATGAGGTTTTTATGTCAGACTATCCAAGCGATTTGAGCGACCTGCAATGGCAAGCGGTTCGCCATTGCATCCCGCCGGCCCAGCCTGTGGGCGTCAGCAGGCAAGTTTCGCTTCGGGCGGTCGTCAACGCGATCCGCTATCGGCAGCGGAGCGGATGTGCGTGGCGGCTTCTGCCCCACGATTTTCCGCACTGGCGGACCGTCTACGGTTACGATCAGCAGTGGCAGTGCGATGGAACATGGCGCAAGATCGACCGCGCACTGCGGGATCTCCGCATGCAGTCTCCGAGCAACGTGGCGGTCGTCGCGCTGGAAGGCGACGCCCTGCATCTGGTGACCGGCGCGGTTGCCGATCCTCTGAGATGAAATAAGCCCCCGACCTGGGCATTCTTCGCCGCAAGCGGATACCGGAAACGTTGCTCTTCTCGGAAGCAACCGACGGGATCCAGGCAAGTCTTTCTCCTGCATGGACGCAGGTGAAAGACACGCTTCTCTTCTCACGCGGCTCCGCGTTCTTTTCCCCCCCCAATCATCTTCCCATAGCGGTGATGGTTTCCAAACACCGGCAGGATTTTCCAAAAAAATCCAAGAAATGTCTGTGTCTGGCGGGAATTCTCGTAAGTCGTTGCCGGCCCGGAGGATCCAGATGGGGCAATTGGCTCGCTTGTGGTTCGCGGCAGACCAGCCTCCCCCGGCGGCTGCACACGTTCGCCGATCCACGCAGAGCGGAGCGTGGATGCAGGCGGGAGCCGCGGTGCGCTGCAGGAACGCTCTGGGCGGGTGCGTCGAGACGCACCCTGCAAGCGGTGGGCATTGACGGTGGATGGTGTGATAGCATTTCCCAAACACGATTTGAGGGGCATGATCCGGGGTGACGGGCACAGCGTAGCAAGAAGACGAGACGCTCGAGAGACTCCGACAAGTCTTGGAAGTCTCAGCGGGCCCAGACGGTCACAAGGGATCGTCTTGCGAGCGACTCCGGAATGTGCTGTGGGGCAAGAACCCTGGTATGCCCTGTTCGATAACACGGAAGGAAGAGTCATGTCGATGTTTCGGAATGTGAAGGAGCGTGGAATTGGCCTGTTCTCTGGTCACGCAGTGGTAAATGGAAGGGGACGCGGCAGGACGCCGTTGAATCGGCGGGCCCGCGTTCTGAATCTCGAATGGCTGGAAAACCGGCAACTGCTGTCCGTGTCGCCCGGTATCTCGCCGGACGATGCAAACGACCTGGGGCAGTCTGTGGCCCAATCCGACGGCTATACGGAATCGGCGGCCCTGGTGTCGACACTGGATCCGGCCGAGGGAGCCGTCACGACGCTGGACGCGGCTGGAGGCGATAACGGTATGGCCCCGGTCCTGGCCGACGACGGTTTTGCGATGACGTCGACCCAGCAACTGGGTTCCGGCGTGCTGGCGAACGACCTGGATGCCGACGGTGACGAGCTCACGGTCACACTCCTGTCGAATGTCTCACACGGCCAGCTCAAGCTGGATGCCAACGGGCTGTTCACCTACCGTCCGGACAGCCAGTTCGGCGGGGTAGACACGTTCACCTATATGGTGAGCGATGGGGTCCATGAGGCCGGGCCGGCGACTGTGACAATCGACGTGACCGCGGCGGAAAGCCACGCACCTGGCGCGGTCGACGACGCCTACACGCTCAGCGAGGACACAACTCTCACCGTCGGCCGACCAGATGGGCTCTTGGCCAACGATACCGATGCCGATGAGGATGCGCTGTTTGCCAACCTGGTCACGGCGCCTGAGCACGGCACAGTGACGGTCGGCCGTTACGGTTCATTCACCTACACGCCCGGCGCCGATTTCAACGGAACCGACCAATTCACCTACGTGGCCAGCGACCTGGATGCCGAGAGCGAACCGGCCACGGTGACTCTCAACGTGGAGGCCGTCAACGACGTGCCGATCTCGACGGTCGACGCCTACTCGACCTCCGAAGACGGGACGCTCACCATCGATGCGGTCGCCGGTGTGCTGGCCAACGACGTAGACGCCGACGGCGACACGCTCACAGTGACCCTGGTCCAAGAACCGGCCCACGGCACCGTGACGCTCGCAAGCGACGGGTCTTTCCAGTACTCGCCGGAGCCCGGTTTCCATGGCGAAGACGGTTTTACCTACGTGGCCAATGACGGCCAGGCCGATACGGAGGTGGCCTCGGTCACGATCATGGTCGAGGCCGTGAACGACGGGCCGGTGGCTGCGACCGATGCCTACTCGATCGCCGAAGACGGAGCACTTGCGGTCGAAGCCGAAGAGGGTGTGTTGGCCAACGACACCGACGCCGACGGCGACACGCTCACGGTGAGCCTCGTCGACGAACCGAGCCATGGAACCGTGACACTCGGCCAGGACGGTTCGTTCCAATACGCGCCCGAGCCCGGATTCCACGGTGAAGACAGCTTCACCTACCTCGCCAGCGACGGCCAGTCGCAAAGCGCGGTGACGATGGTAGCCATTGCCGTGGACGCGCTGAACGATGGGCCGGTCTCGACCGGCGATACCTACTCCGTGCCCGAAGACGCTGTGCTGACGGTGGACGCCGCCGGCGGAGTGCTGGCGAACGACACGGATCCGGACGGCGACCCGCTCGCGGTGAGCCTGGTCAACCACCCGGCTCACGGCACGGTGACCCTGGCCGCGGACGGTTCCTTCGTTTACACCCCCGAGGCAGGTTTCTCGGGTGACGACAGCTTCACGTATCTTGCCAGCGACGGCCAGGCGGAGGGTGAACCCACCGCGGTGGCGATCACCGTGACGGCGGCCAATGATGGGCCGGTCTCGACCGGCGATACCTACTCCGTGGCCGAAGACGCTGTGCTGACGGTGGACGCCGCCGGCGGAGTGCTGGCGAACGACGCGGATCCGGATGGCGCCCCGCTCACGGTGAGCCTGGTCAACCAGCCGGCTCACGGCACGGTGACCCTGGCCGCGGACGGATCCTTCGTCTACACCCCCGAGGCCGGTTTCTCGGGTGACGACAGCTTCACGTATCTTGCCAGCGACGGCCAGGCAGAGGGTGAACCCACCGCGGTGGCGATCACCGTGACGGCGGTGGACGATGAGCCGGTGCCTGGCGACGATGCCCAGCTTTCGATCGAGCTGCAGGTGACCGATAGCCCCTTCGGGGCCGAGGTTGACACGCTCTGGACGAATTCGACCTTCTGGGTCAGCGCCTACGTGGAGGATCTGCGAGACACGCCAGCCGGTGTGATCGGCGGTGCCATCGACCTGACCTACGACGCTTCGGCGGTCGCGCCGACCGGTGAGGTGGTCTACGGCGACTCCTTCAGCATGTTCCAGCAGGGCGAGGTCAACGGCGAGGAGGGACTGGTCGACGAGACCGGAGCCCTCACGGCTACGGCCGGGGTGGGTGCCGGCCAGGCGGCGGCGTTTGTCTCGTGGCAGTTCACCCGCACGGGCGAACCGGAAACCTTCGTCCATGGAAACGCCCAGTTTGCCGTGGATGTTGCGGAGGGTACCTCCACCATTCTGCCGAGCAACTTTGCCCTGACGGGTTCCGGAAGCCCGGTGGAGTGGTCCGATGTTGAGATGGGCTCGGCCCAACTGGATCTGATCTTCGCCGATTTCAACCAGGATCATCGCGTGGACCATTTTGATCTGGCCCTCTGGGTGCCTCACTCCGGCACGTCGGCAGACGATTCGACCCTGGCCGCGGGAGCGGTCGGCTACGAACCCATGTTCGATCTGAACTCGAACCGCTCGATCGATCAGGCCGACCTGGATCTTCTGACTTCGGCCATGTACACCGTACCGGCTCGCGCCGAATCGATTGCCACGCCTTCGCTTGAGGAAGCCGGCGGGATCGGCGACGCAGACAGCTTGCTGGCCGACCTGGACTCCGGCTCGGAGTCGGAAGTGGCCAGTCCGACCCTGGCGATCGATAACCTGTTTGCCAGCGAGGATCTCTGGACCTGATCCGAAGCTTGACGGGGGTGGCATTCCGCCGCCGTTCCATTACCGAATGTGCCAAGAAAACGGCCCGTTGGGAGGAGAAATCCCCGCGGGCCGTTTTTCTCCTTACGGCTCTGTTCCTCATGCCTTCGCTGGCTCCGCTCTTGCCAGCCTGACCCCAATTCCGTGTCTCTCCGGCCCCTGATCTATTCTATTCAAACGGCCACCTACGTCCCTTCATGTCTCGCGGAAGACTCCCCTGATTGCACTACCTTCCGGCCTGAGTTCCACCAATCCACCCTTCCTGGCTCTTGTGCTCTTGCCGCCGGTCTCCAGCCGCCTTGGCCCTTCTCGAAACATGGGATAAACTGAAACGTTTGTCCCATGACTTTCTCAGGAGACCGGCTGTGGTTTGGATCCAACGTGACTTGCAGTTGCCGGCGTTAGGAGCCGGCATTCACCCGATCACCCGCAATATTCTGGAAACGCTCCCCGAAATCGCCGAGATGAAGGTGGGATTACTCCACGTATTCATTCTTCACACTTCGGCCTCCCTCACTCTCAACGAGAACGCGGATCCGGATGTGTGCGAGGATCTGCAACGGGCCCTCGACACGATTGCCCCGGAAGACGTTTCCTACGCCCACACGGTCGAAGGCCCGGACGATATGCCGGCCCACGTGAAAACGTCGTTGACGGACAGCGGGCTGACGATTCCGATCGGGGCCGGGCGACCTCGCCTGGGAACCTGGCAGGGCATCTTCCTGTGCGAGCACCGCCACAGCCCCCACCGGCGTCACCTCGTGCTCACGCTGCAGGGCGAGTAGTGTTACGGCAGGCCGCCATGAACGGCCGGAGGCGAACCGCCGATCCAGGTGCCGATGTGGAGGACTGGGCTCCAGGGTGAATTCCCGCTTCAGCCGAGGTTGTCCCACTGGATGGGAACACGTTTGAGGGCATAGCCCACTTCCCGCAGGTAGTTGCCGTAAACGGTCATCCAGTGGAAACCAGGCATGCGTTGGGCGACGGTCTCGGCGGGAATGTTGAAGCGAATGTCGATCTGGGACCGGCAGATGGGCAACAACGGATGATCGAGGATCTCGCCCGAAAGGCCCAGCCAGCGTTCGGCCTTGAAATCCGGGGCGATGTTGGTGACAACCTGCCCTTTCCGCATGTTCACCTTGGGGGCGGCGCCGTAATCGGACTCGAAGTGGGTCATGATCAGGGCCGGTTCGGCCGACTTGCCGTCGAGTTTGCGAGGAGCCGTGCAATGGGCCAAGGTGATCACGCCGTCATGGGGATAGGTCGGATCGTTGAGGAACACCGGCAGCCCCGAGATCCCGGCCAGCAGGATCCCCGACGGAATGACGACGAAGTCCGATTCGCAGAAGGCTAGGTAGCCGTCGTCGTTCAGAGTACTGAGCGTCAGGCAGGCGGTGGTCTGGGCAATGGGCATGATGGTACCCATGCAGCCGTTGATCGTGATCGCCCGGCAGTCGGCCTGGGCCATGAGACGCCGAAAGACGTCGTCCAGCAGGAAGCAAGGGGCGATGAACTTCCGGTCGGTCTCGAGCTTGGTGCCTTCCGACTTGAGATACTCTTCGGCACGGCGATCGGCCAGGGCCACGGCATTCTTGTCGGCCCGGGCCGCTTCGATGAGCTTGCCCAGTTCCTCGTAGGTCACCGTTTGGATGTCGAGCTTCCAGCGCTCGTGGGCCAATGCGGGAACGACCCCCTTGGGCTGGGCCCAACCATCGGGACCGCCGATGGCAAGAATCTTCGTGCCCAGCGCGTTGCGCAGGCCGCAGAGAGCCCGCAGACGCCAAGTCACTTCGTCGAGGCTGTCGACCACCACGTCCTGGTCGTCGATCCCTTTGACAGCCAGTTGATCCGTATGCTGACGGAGGAATCGAGGGCTGATAATCTCGTAGTGGAGGTAGAGCGGCCCGGACTTGTGACGGAGGAAGAAGATGCAGTCCTTGCCGAGTTTCGGGAGTGAGCCGAGGTCGCCGGCGGCTGCGTAGACCAGGAGGACGTCGGTCTTCTCGAGATCGGCGTGGCCGGTCAGCTCCGCGGAGTCCTTCACGGCCGAGACCGGCAGGAATTCCACGGGGAAATCGGCCTTGATCTTCAAAAGGTCGATTTCACCTTGGATCCGCTTGACCTCGGCATCGGCGTCCTGCTGGGTTTGAATCCCGCCCCAACTTCGCCAGCTCGTCTGGGGAGCCGGCTGGTACGTCGAGTACACGAGAACCGGTTTCACCCGGATCGGACGCCGAGAGGCCGGCTTGAGAACTTCCGGCTCGGCTGCGGCAAGTCCGAACCATGTGAGTCCAGTCAAGGCAATGCCTCCCAGTGCGGCGGCCCCGCCGAGGAACGTTCGCCGAGAAACGCCGTGGGACGAATCCGGCGCGTGATCGCAACAGGGGTAGCAGCGGGGATGGGGGGTATCGCCGGCATGTTCGGGATGACGTTCCATGGCAAGAGCTCCTGGCAAACGGACTTGGGACCACGAGAAATCGCCCGTACCATACAGCGCCCTGGGGAAGGAAGCAAGAAAGAATTGGCGACCTGTCGGCCTCGAATCCCAACGTGCGCAGGGCAAGTTCTCGCGGAGGATCGATTTCAGCACGGTCCGCTCCTGCCGGGTCAGTTTCCGGTATTTGGCCCGGTATGGCTGGTCCAGGGGATGGTATTTTGGTTCCCAAAACTGCAGCAAACCAAAGCGGTCGCAGGCGGTGGGCCACTCTGGCCAAGGTTGACAGACGCCTCTGTGGAGGGGAAAATGCATTGTTCGCGTCGTCCTGCCATCGCCAAGAAGGAGTCTGCTGTGAATGCCCCTTGGATCACGTATCGCCCTGAACTGAAGGTCCTTGACTGCACGATCCGAGACGGAGGCCTGGTCAACGACCACCGTTTCGACGACAGCTTCGTGAAGGCCGTCTATGAGGCCTGCGTGGAGGCGGGGATCGACTACATGGAGATGGGTTACAAGGCCTCCAAGGAGTTGTTTTCCCGCGATCAGTTCGGTCCGTGGAAGTTTTGCGATGAAGAGGACCTGCGGCGCGTCGTGGGCGAAAACAAGACCTCGCTCAGGCTCTCGGCCATGGCCGATGCGGGCAAGTCGAACTGGCGGACGGATATTCTCCCCAAGTCGGAAAGCGTGCTCGACATGATTCGCGTGGCGTTCTACGTGAACCAGGTTTCGGAAGCCGTGGAAATGATTGCTGATGCGGCCGAGAAGGGCTACGAAGTGACGGCCAACCTGATGGCCGTCTCCACGGCCAAAGAAGAAGAGATCGACCATGCGCTTGAGGAGTTGGCAAAGACTCCTGCCTGCCAGATCGTGGTCGTTGACAGTTTCGGTTCGCTCTATGCCGAGCAGGTGGAACGCCTCGTGAAGAAGTACCTGGACTTCGGCAGGGCGACCGGCAAGGAAGTGGGAATGCACGCCCACAACAACCAGCAACTGGCGTTTGCCAACACGATCGAGGCGATCATCCACGGGGCCAACCGCGTCGACGCCTCCATGGCCGGCCTGGGACGCGGGGCCGGCAATTGTCCGATGGAATTGCTGATCGGGTTCTTGCGGAATCCCAAGTTCAAGATTCGTCCGATCTACCAGGTCCTCCAGGAGCAATTGCAGCCGCTGCGCCAGGCGGTTGAATGGGGGCCGTTCCCGGAATTCATGATTACCGGCCAACTGAACGAGCATCCACGTTCGGCCATCGCGGCTCGCCGCAGCGAGATGTGTGATCGCTACGTCGAGTTCTACGACAAGATGACCAGCGACGTTTAGATCGATTTCGTTACTTGGCGCCGAGCTGTTTGGCCTTGGCCATGTCGGCCTTGGCCCGGCTGGTGTCGCCGAGGGCCTGATAGGCGACGGCGCGGTTCTGGTAGGCCTTGACGTATTTCGGGTCCAGGCTGATGACTTTCGCGAAGTCCTCGATCGCCTTCTCGAGGTTGTTCATGATTCGGTAGACGAGCCCGCGGTTGAAATACGCGTTGACGTACTCGGGGTTGATTTCGATCGCCTTGTTATAGTCGTCGAGGGCCTCGGCCAGATTGCCTTTGCGGGTTTGAAGCACGCCCCGGTGGCAGTAGCAGTTGTGGTCACCCGGGTTGAGCTCGATCGCTTTGGAAAAGTCTTCCAGCGCGGCGTTGTCGGCGCCCATCTTTCCATGAAGGACCCCGCGGCTGAACCACGCTTGCGAGTTCTGGCCGTCGATCTTGATGGCCTTGTCGAGATCCTGGACGGCCGCCTCACGGTCGCCCTTGATCGATCGGACATTGGCTCGGGCGATCAGCGACTCCAGGTGCATCGGTTCGAGCGTCAGGGCGCTGTCGAAGTCGGCCATCGCCTTGTCGAACTCCCGGCAACGGAAGCAGGAAATCCCGCGCCCATAGAGAGCCTTGACGTTGTTGGAGCGGAGCCGGATGGCATTGGAGTAGTCGGCAATCGCCTCCCGGTAACGGCCTTGCTTGAATTGGGCGAGGGCCCGGTTCGAATAGGCCTTCCCGTCATTGGGGTCCAGGCGAAGGACTTCGGAGTATTCCTGGATGGCGCGGTCGAGGTCACCGCGGAGTTCGCAAGCGTTCCCGCGGTTTCCGTGAGCCTTGAGATGATCGGGATCGATCTCGATGGCCTTGTCGTAATCGGCAATCGCCTCCTCGGGATTTCCGTTCAGGGCCAGCGCGAGGCCTCGCGAGACGTAGGATTCGGCGTCCTGGGGATCGTTTTCGATCGCGCGGGTATAGTCTTCGATCGCCTCATCGAATTGGCGCATCCGGAAGCTGACATAGCCGCGGTTGTAGTAGGCCTTGGCATACTTGGGATCGGCCTCGATGGCCTGATTGAAGTCGTGCGTTGCCAGCTCATACTGTTCCATCTTGCTGCGGGCGCAGCCACGGTTGTAGAAGGCAACCGCCTCACCAGGCGAATACTTGAGGACGGCGCTGTAGTCCTTGATCGCCTCTTCGTGCCGACCGTTGGCTTCGTAGCAGTTCCCGCGGCTGTAATACGCTTCCGTGTACTTCGGATTGAGCCGGATGGCCTCGCTGAATGCATGGATCGCCTGATCGTAGTCCTTCTTTTCCTGGAGAGCCAGACCTCGGTGGAACAGATCGGTTTCGTCGAACATCAGAGTGCGATCTCCTGTTCTTCAATTCGGAAACTGGGCGCCTCGACTCGCTCGGGTTCGGCATTCAGCCCGTCGCGCGCGCATCCGTAAGTGCAGTTCCGGCCGTCTTTCTTGGCCGCCACGATGCAACGGTCCAGACGCTGGAAAACGTCGAGGTAGGTCTCGTCTTGGGGCGAAACTTCGGTGATGGCGCCGCTGACGGTGATTCGGAACCGGGTCTCACCGCGAACGAACACCATCTTGGCAATCGTCTGCCGGAGCATCTCGGCCGTTTTGATCGCCCCGCGGGGGCCCGAATCCACCGACATCAGCAGGAAGCGTTGGCCCGCGAACCGGCCGACCATGTCGGAGCTCCCCATCTGGCGGACGATCGCATTGGCAATCTGGCAGAGGACATTGTCTCCGATCAGGCAACCGTGCTCCTCGTTGCGGAGGCCGAACTCATCCAGGTCGAGCAGGATAGCGCTGATCGAACGCGAGGCGTGCCTGTTCTGCTTCCACCACTCGTGCAGTGCAACCTCCAGGCCGATTCGATTCCGCACCCCTGTGAGCGGGTCGTGATAGAGCTTCTCCTCGATCTTGTCCATTCGGTTTTCGAATCGGGCGATGGTAAGGAAGGCGGCTTCCTGGTCATCGCGAAGCTGGTGCCTGGCCACGCGCAGGTGGGCGATTTCTTCGAGGAGACGGCCATTGGCGAATTCGAGGTCGGTCTCGAAGTCCATGTGAACCAGATTGCTGACAGTCGTCTCGATCTGGGAGGCCTGGTTCATGTTGGCAAACTCGATTTCTTCGCCCAGATTCGCCAAGTCACCGAGTTCTCCGATACGGCCTGTGAATCGCTCGGCTGCTTCGCTCTGCTCGGCCAGATAGGACTCGCAGTCTTCCTTGAGCCGTTTCCAGCATTCCTGGATCGTCGGCCGGTCCGAGTTGCCGCGGACGGAACGGAGCAGGGTGTCGATCTCGGCCGATCGGGCGCCACTCTTCATCATGGCGATGTTCAATCGGAGGATCGACGTTTCGACATATTTTTCGTCGAGATCCCAGATCTCGGGGGCGTCAGGATCCGTCAGCGCGGCTTCCTCGTCGTAGGGCTCTTCGATCGGTTCCAGATCCATCTGGAATTCGTCGCCTTGATCGAGCATGTCATCGGTCTCGACGGCCATCACGTTGTGGAGCATCGTCTCGAAATCATCGTTGACGGCATCTTGGCCCGCAGCAGTGCGAAACGACAGTTGCCCGTGCAGGGGTGCCATGAAGGTCGGCGGACCGTAGCCCAGCCGTACGGCAACTGCATAGCCGATCAAGAGATTGGCTGCGCCGATGAGGAGAGTCGCAAGTATCAATCCCACGAGTCGTTGTCCCCGAAAACGATCCCACGGCGATACCAGATTCGCCCGGCTGTTCGAACAGTTGCCGCAGACCCGGCCGTTGCATTTGCAGGGTCAATCGCTGGTCACCAAGAGTGCCGCCCGAACTGTGCGTCCCATGGGGCAGAATCACTCCGAGAGGCTATAACAGAACAAGGGAACTCCTCACCGGCATCGATGTCGATTGTCGGTGTTCCTGTTATCAACTCAAAGAAGTGTAGGTCACGGGAAGGGATATGGGACGAGCCACGTCCGATGGGAAGATTTCGGCGGAGTCTGCCGATTGCAGCGGTTCTGCGGAGCGATGGCTGGATCCCGCCATGCTGCCACCTGCCCGAGAGGTTCCCGCACATTATCCCCTTGGATCGGGCAAGGGATGCGACGGCCTCCACCAGGCAAGATTCCCAGGCTTCTCCTGGTCGTCTCAGCGCCGTGTCGAAAAGCCTTCCAGGGCAAGCTGCTCGACAAGCTGGGGCGAGGCATTTTCAAACAGAAAGACCTCGCTGCGAGACTCGGGTGATTCCTTGGTGCGGATGATGCAGACAATCTCCGCACCTCCGGAACGGCGCCGGCGCAATTCGTCGAGGAGGCGTTGTTCGTCGGGAGTGAGCGGGTTGGCATTTCCCTTGCGGAGGGTCGCGTCGGCCGGGTTCTGCCGGCTTTGCGTCAGCAGTTGAATTGGGTCCGCCTCCGGCATGGATTTGGGCAATACGTCTTCCTTGACGGCGACCAGGGCCGCTTGTTTGACGGGAAACATGGTCTTGTCGTCATAGAGGCAGGACAGGTTGGCCTCGTCGAGTTGCTGATGGATCGAGTCGAGGGCCGCATAGAGTCCCTCGTTGCATTCTGGATCGGCCGCATTGCAGACGCCGATCACGTAACCCTCGGTGGAGAACAGCCCGCCGCCGCTACGCCCCTGGACGGGGAGTCCGGCGACTTCGATGTTGGGAAAGCCGCTGAACTTGTCGCGGGCGGTGACTTTGTTCCGGCGGACGGTCGGACTATCACCATGGTTGCAGCCCACGTTAGCAACAGTCTCGCCAACATCGACGGTGTAACCACGCGGTGCAACGCGCGAGGTCCTCACGGGCCCTGGAACTTCGATCGTCAGGAGTCCGACGTCGCGATGGTCGTCAAAAGAGAGAAGTCGCCCGCTGACGCTCTGGGTTCCGTCGGCCCCAAACAGGTCGACCTCAATGGCTCCGCCTTCGCGATATTCGCGGAAGATGTGGCCGCAGGTGAGGATCAGGGCTCGGCCTTCGCGAGAGTCGATCATTGTTCCGGTGCCGATACTCGGGCCCCGCGCGTCGTGGACGCGGAGCCTGACGGTAGCGGCAATCAGATCTGCGTCCGATACCTGGCTGGTCTGGCTGGCAAATGCAATCGGGGGTTGCGACTGGGCCGATCGGTCGTCGGCGACCGAGACCATGCGACCGAGGGGCGAGGGAGAGCGGGTTTCCAGGGCGAGCGCAGCGTCGGCTTGTTTGTAGGGCAGAGGAATGGGCAATTCCCGGGGCGTCGAGTTGGCAACGCCATGGACCGGCAAACTACCCGGTTCGGGGAGCACTTGCGGCGGAACCAGTTTCTCCGCGTCGGCAAACATCCTCACCAGTTCCTCGATGGGGCGCGGTCCCAGAACCCTTTCGGTCTCCCGGCCGCCGACTGTCATGATGAAGCAGGGAAACTGATCGACACCGAACTGCTGTGTCAGGTCGCGGTTTCGGCTGCTATCGAGTTTCCTCACCGGATAGCCCCTGGCGATCAACTGCTCGATGACCGGTTCCATCTGGCGGCATGGCAAGCAACCGGCTGTGGAAAAGTCGAGCAGGACCGGGCCGTTGTGGTTTCCAGCACCGGCAAGAGCGAGGGCCAAAATCGTGGTGTGCAGTCCGGTCATCGCGCAACTCCTTTGCGACAGAGCAGCAGCACGCGGAGTCGAGGATGGCACGAGAAAGGAGAGAGGGGGTACGACGGGAGAGGGAAGCCCACCGGCCAGTCAGGCCGGCGGTCGATTCTCCAGGGTCGCGGGAGACCGTGTGCGTCGTGGGAAGGAGACCTCATCGGCAACTTCCATGTCACCTTTTGTCGTGCGGATCACCGACCGAAAGAACGAGCCTCCTTGCACATTGTTCCCTTCAAGGAACGTCGGGCAGCAAGTTCTCAGTCGCGCAATCTGCTGGTTACGAAATCCGTTTCGTTCTTCGTCCGGTCCTCATTCGACGCAGTCTCACGCCGGAACGTCGGACGGGTGCCCCCTAGCCCCGGATCGATGGGGCAGCGCAATCGGGTATCCGAAACGCCTCCCTGGGAGCGAGCCAATGCGGGTAAGTGCCGTATTGTGTTCTGGATCGCGATTCGGAGCAATCGCAATACGGCCGGTTTGACCGAGGGGATCAAGAAAAATTGGCAGATTTTCAAAAATAGTTGGCCAGCTCGCCGAGCCAGGCTGTTGGAACGTGCAGTTTCGGGCGGTCGCCGTGACGGTCAGGTGCCGGCCGCGTCAATCTGAAAATCAAGCAGAGAAAGAAGTTGTGGCCATTGATTTCCCGCTCGCCCTTTCCCTCCGCGGACGCCCCTCTCCCCTGGGGAAGCGAACGGCCAGCTCTAGAACGGGCTACCCAGACCCGCCACGGGATGGAAGATCGCAGAGTCTTGATGGTTCTTTCGGGGCCGACGGACTGCCACAATCTGTTTGCGATTTCAGGGCACTTTCCCCCCCTGTCGGGAGCCAGTATACTGGCAGATTACCGTTGCCAAGCCACTGGATCATGCTGGAAGACGAAGCGAGACATGAGCGATTCGCGACAATTTATCTCGGCTGAGGAGGCCCAGGCCCCCTATTTCATCGGTGTCGATCTGGGCGGACAGAGTATCAAGATCGGATTGGTTGACGACCGCGGTCGACCGCTGTCATGGCTGAATGTTCCCACCGACGTTGAGAAGGGTGGCGAAGCGGCCTGCCAACGGATGGCCGAGGGAATTGATCGGGTGATCGCCGACGCGCGGGTGGACAAGTCTGCGGTCGCCTATGTGGCTCGGTTCACCGGGCACGATGGACATCCCCGCAGGCAAGCTATTGTTGCCGGTCAACCTGAAAGGTTGGGAATACTTCCCGATTCGAGATCGGCTCGCGTACCATTGCCGCAAACCGGTCGCGTTTGTTAACGACGGGGCCGCGGCGGCGTATGGTGAGTTTTGGGTTGGAGCCGGGCAGGAGATGAACAGCCTGGTCCTGCTGACACTGGGCACGGGAATCGGCTGTGGGATCATTGTTGGCGGATTCTCGATCGACGGAGAAAACAGCCACGGAGCGGAGTGCGGCCATATCATCGTCAACCCGGCCCCGGATGCCCGGTGGTGCAATTGCGGCCAGCGTGGGCACCTGGAAGCCTATTCGAGCGCCACGGCCGTCGTCCGGCGGACCCAGGAGATGCTGGACGCCGGACTGAAGACTTCCATTCGTTCACGCGTCGACGCAGGCGAGCAATTGACGCCGAACCTCGTAGCGGAAGAAGCCGAGGCGGGCGATCCACTGGCCAACGAAATCGTCATGGAGACGGCCTTCTGGCTGGGTATCGGACTGGTCAACCTGATCCACACCATCGACCCCAGCGGCGTCTTGTTGGGCGGGGCCATGACCTTCGGAGGCAACGGAAACGAATTGGGCCGCCGCTTTATCGGCCGCATCCGGCAGGTCATCGAGGAACGGGCCTTTGCCCTCCTGGCCGAACGGCTCCAGATGGACTTCGCCTCTCTCGGCAGCGACGCGGGGTATATCGGTGCGGCGGGCATCGCCCGGGCCGAGTATCTCAAGAAGCAGTAGCGAAGGCATATTGTGGGATTTGCAGAATCACTCGTCGTGCCATCCTTCCATGAGCAGCATTCGGAGGTTCGCATGATACGCGGCGGCCCACTCTTGCGGGTAGCCGCCTTCGCGGTTGGCTTGGTCGCACTTCCGGGTATTCCGGTTGTTGCCGAGGAACTGCGAGGGCCATGGCTGGAAGGAACCAAAGGCGATTTTCAGGGCTTCGATTGCTACACGTTCCAGTTCGAGGGCGTGACGAGCCATCTGGTCATTCCCAAACAGACAGCCGAGGGGAAACCTTGGGTCTGGCGGGCCCGGTTTTGGGGCCACGAACCCCAGACGGACAAGGCGCTGCTGGAACGAGGTTTTCACGTCGCGTACGTCGACGTGGCAGGACTGTTTGGCGCGCCGAAGGCGGTCGAACGCTGGGACCGGTTCTACAAGTTTCTCACCACGGAGCACGGATTCTCGAAGAAACCGGTGATGGAAGGGATGAGCCGCGGGGGGCTGATCGTGCTGAACTGGGCGATCGCCAACCCCAAGTGTGTTTCGGCCATCTATCTTGACGCCCCCGTATGCGACATACGGAGCTGGCCGGGTGGCAAGGGAAAGGGAAAGGGCAGCCCCGGCGATTGGCAAGAGTGCCTCAAGGCGTATGGGCTGGCCGAAGCGGAGGTGGATGCAGCCCCGATCCACCCAACCGACCGGCTGGAGCCTCTGGCTGCCGAGCGGGTTCCGATTCTGTGCGTGTGTGGCGATGCCGACGACGTGGTGCCCCTGGACGAGAACACGCGGATTCTCCAGGGGCGCTACCAGAAGCTCGGCGGTCCGATCAAGGTGATCGTCAAGCCGGGAGTGGGGCACCATCCGCACAGTTTGAAAGACCCGACCCCGATCATCGAATTCCTGCTGCCGCACGTGAAGTGAAGCCGGTCGCGGGGCAGTGGAGGCGAGGGTCTCCAACGCCGGGTTTGTGGGCAGAGCCGATTCCTCGATGGATCACTGTTTCTTTGGACGGTAGGCGGGAGCCACATCGACTCCGCTATCTCCGGAACCGGGCGATTCATCGCCCCCGACGCCCATCGCGCCGGCAACCGCGCGCCCGATGGCACCGAGCACCGTAGGTTTCTCCTCCACCTCAGCTTGAGGAGTGTCTGGCCCGGCAGGTGCGTCCTCGGTCGCGGGAGTTTTGGAGTCGGCCCCCGAGCGATCGCCGCCGAGGTTGCCTTCCGTCGGTGGGAGGCCTGCCTCGTTGTTCTGGGGTCGGTTCCCGGTTTCGGCGGGCGGTGTCGCGTTATCGACGGCCGGGTCGACGGCATTCGTCTGAGGTCTCTGGACCGGGGGGAGCGGCGGTTCGGGCTCCGGATCACTGCATCCTCCGACGACCAGGGCCGCGACAACAATCCATCCAAGTTCTGCGCGCCGGCTCATCACATCTCTCCTGTATTCAATGGCATCCATTCTTCCGAAGGGCAGAAAACAAGGTTCTTCATTCTTTCAGAAGCGTGAGCGCTTCCAGATCCGTGTCAAAGCGAATGGAAATAAGTTGCCAGGTAGGGCTTGTGGAACTGAGATCACCGCTGGACGGAGTACGGTAGAAGGTCACGTGCCAGAGAACTGGGAACTTGCTGCACTTGTACAAATACTTGAGGAACACCAGATCGGTACCGACTTGTTTCACATAGACGCGTTCGGCCCCCCGGTAGGTTCCGTACAGACTCTCGATCTTCGCGGTTTCGTCTTCCAGTTTTTTCCGCTCTTCCGGAGTGCCGACCTGGCCGCCACTCAGCAGGCCCAGGTAAGCTCCAGGGATATTCTTGGCCTTGATTGTCTCAAAAAAGGTGGTGACGCGCTTATCCAGGGTTTCGATGGCCGGGTCGGGCTGCTGGCCAAGGGTGAGAGTCGCCGAAAGGAGTGCGCCAACGAGAACGCCGATCGGAAGAAGCCGTTTCTGCATCGTAACATCCTCTGCTGATTGTTTCACTGACTGGGGCCGATCGCACGTTGGCGGATCTCGGCCGCCAGGTAGAACGAACCGGTGATACAAACCAGATCGTTTTCGGTCGCCAACTCGCGGGCGATTTGCCATGCCTGCTCCGGTTTTGAGCATACCCGGCAGACGCGTCCCGTCAACCGTTCGGCCGTCTCCGCCAGTTCCTGGGGAGGAATGGCCCGGGGATTGTGCTGATAACGGGTGAACAGGATCTGGTCGAAATAGGGAACAATCGTCTCGATCATCCCGCGAACGTCTTTTTCCTGGGTCGCTGCAAAGATCAGGATCTTGCGACGGGGCGAAAAGCTCTCTTCCAGGGTGGTCACGAGGGCCTTCACGGAGGCCGCATTGTGGGCGGCGTCGACCACGATGGTGGGCCTGCGCGAGAGCACCTCAACTCGCGCCGGGCAGCGAGCACCCGCCAATCCGTCGCGGACCGCATCCTCCTGAATCTTCCAACCCTGACGGCGAAGTTCACCGATCGCGGCCAAGGCGACGGCCGCGTTCTGCGCCTGGTGGCGCCCCAGAAGGCCCAAACGGGCGGCCTCGAGGCGATAGTCTCCACCCCCACTCCGGTCCAAGAAGTCGATCTCCCCGCACGATTCGCCGCGTTCCAGGTCGCGCGGCGGCCGATACCCGACTTCGAAATCGGTGCCCAACTCCATCAGCCGGCTGCCGCGCTGGCGGCAGATCTCGCGAATGACCTCGCGCGGTTCTTGGGCGGTCACGCCACTGACGACGGGCACACCCGGCTTGACGATTCCGGCCTTTTCACGGGCGATCAGTCCCAGGGTCCCACCGAGTTGCTGCATGTGGTCGAAACTGATGCTCGTGATGACCGAGACCTCCGGCCGGCAGACGTTGGTCGAGTCGAGCCGGCCACCGAGTCCGACTTCGAGCACGGCCGTATCGGCGCCGCTTCGGACGAAGTGCAGAAGCGCCATGGCGGTAGTGATCTCGAAGTAGGTCGGGCCGTCGGGTTGTCCGTCAATCGGCTCCCGCTCACGGTCCATGGCCTCGATGACGGGAGCGAGAGTGTCGACCAGGTCGACGAACTCCGCGGCTGAACATTCGGCGCCGTCGACCGTCATTCGCTCTTCGATCCGGTGGAGGTGGGGCGAGGTGAAAAGTCCAACGTGCCGACCGGCCGAGCGGAGAATCCAGCCAATCAGGGTGGAAGTGGACCCCTTCCCCTTCGTGCCCGCCACGTGGACGATTTGCATTGTCCGCTCGGGATTGCCCACCTTGTCGAGCAGATCGTACATGCGATCGAGCTTCAACGCCCGCTCGTGGTAGGGGATGCTTGGAAGCCGCTCGTAGTTGATCCGTCCGTAGAGGTAGCGCGTGGCGGCCTGATGACGGGCAGAAAGGGTGTTGACTTCTGGGGGGGATGGCATGAGGGAGGGGCTGGACGTTTCTCAGGGAGACTCAATACCTCGGTCCCTCAATTCTACCCTTTCCGGGCCGAAATGTCGCGGCTCGCCGGGAGCGGCAGGAGCGGCACCGGACAATGGAAATTTGCACTCCCGCCCGGCATTTGCCAGAATATCCGCATCGATCTTGGCCTTCCTCAATCCGACAGGTTCCGACATAAAACGAGTTGCACTTTTTCTCGGCATGTTTCTGTTCACGGCGGCGGTCCACGGGGCCGAGCAGCCCAACATTGTGCTGATCTACTCCGATGACCAGTGTTTCGAGACGGTTCACGCGTTGGGTCATCCCGTCGTGGAGACGCCGAATCTGGATCGGTTGGTCGAGGACGGGATCACGTTCACCCACGCGTACAATCAGGGCTCATGGACCGGGGCGGTCTGTATTGCGAGCCGAACGATGCTCAATACAGGGCGCTCCGTCTGGCGTGCCGCTCGCCTCGACAAGGAGAATCGTGTGGAACAGGAGCGCCAGGCGGGCCGGTTCTGGTCGGAGCACATGAAGGCGGCCGGTTACACGACCTACATGACCGGCAAGTGGCACGTGAAGGCCAGCTCGCAAAAGGCTTTCGACTTCCAGGTGCACGAGCGTGCCGGTATGCCGAACCAGACCGATGCGGGCTACAACCGGCCCATTGAAGGCCAGCCCGATCCATGGTCACCCTGGGACACCCGGTTCGAAGGCTACTGGAAGGGCGGCAAGCATTGGAGCGAAGTGGTGGGCGATGATTCGCTCGCCTTCCTGAAGCAGGCGGCGAAAGACGAAAAGCCTTTCTTCATGTACCTGGCTTTCAACGCGCCCCATGATCCTCGCCAGTCGCCCAAGGAGTATGTCGACAAGTACCCGCTCGGCAAGGTCGATCTGCCGGTCAACTTTCTGCCCGAGTATCCCTACAACGAAGCGATGGGGGCGGGGCACACCCTTCGCGACGAGATGTTGGCACCCTTCCCGCGGACGCCCTATGCCGTCAAGGTCAATCGCCAGGAGTATTATGCGATCATCACCCACATGGACGCCCAGGTCGGGCGGATCCTCCAGGGGATCGAGGAGACCGGCAAAGCCGGCAACACCTATATCTTCTTCACCGCCGACCAGGGGCTGGCCGTGGGGCATCACGGGCTGATGGGCAAGCAGAATCTTTACGATCACAGCGTGCGCGTGCCGCTGATGGTCACCGGGCCAGGGGTGCCCAAGGGGAAGAAGATCGACGCGCCCGTCTACTTGCAGGACGTCATGGCCACATCGCTCGAACTGGCAGGCGTGGAGAAGCCCGACCACGTGGAGTTCAAGAGCCTGATGCCGCTGATCCGGGGCGAAGAGGCGGTGCCGTACGACGCCATCTACGGCGGCTACCTGGCGCTTCAGCGTTCGATCACGATGAACGGCCACAAGCTCATTCTCTATCCCGCCGCTGCCAAGGTGCGGCTCTACAACCTGGTCGACGATCCCCAGGAGATGAACGATCTGGCCGATAGGGTCGAAAGCAAACGAATTGTCAAAGAGCTATTTGCCCGGTTGCTGGAACTGCAGAAGGAGATGGATGACGAGTTCGAGCTGAAGAGCGCGTTTCCCGAGTTGTGAGTTGGCCCCAGGTAGCCGCGGAGCTTGTCGGCAATGAAGTCCATCGGCGCGCGGAGCATGCCGGCGATGGCCGCAGGGGTGCCGCACTCGCTGCGAAGGCGTTGTTCCTGATGCCCCCACGCCTGGAAGAACTGCATCATGGCCATGGGGCCTTTGATGAGCGCAAGGTTGTGCTCGAAGGTGACCGGTCCACCTGGTGGGCTCAAGGGTTCGGCTACACGGGGGAACCAGACGTTGTAGAGAAAGCCCGTCGGGTCATCGATGAGGGCGTCGTATTCGTCGGGTTTCATCCAGGCTTCGTGCGGGGGCGGTTCGCAGTACTGATGGCCCACGTCGGCCGGCAGATCGATGCCGGGTATCATGTAGTAGCGGAGGCCCATGGCCTGGGTCATTCCGGTCCAGGTGGCCAGCATGTTGGGCACGACCGCGTCCCACTGGAAGTCGCGTGCACACTTGCGGGCGGCGGCAAAGGCCTTCTCGTAGTCGTGGGCCAGTTCCTGGCAGGTGTAGCCCGCATAGACGCCGGTGAACTCGGCAACGAAGGGCCGGATCGGCACGCGGTCCGGTTGCTCGTTCCGCGTGGCCGTCGTGTAGCGATCGAGGCGCTGCCGGTAAAGGTGCGCGAGGTCGGCCACGTCAGGGCTCCTGCCAGGACTTCCAGGTCTTCATCGACCGAGAGAGATGCTCCCGGGTGTCGTCGGGAATTCCGTAGCACATCAGCCCGACAGGACCGGTGTAGCCGATTTCCTTGAGGACCGCGAGCAACCGGCGGTTGTCGAAATCGCCGCGATCGAGGGGCTGAATGAGGCCGCCGGTCCAGTCGGCTGCGCCGAGTTGGGCTCCGTTGATCGTGACGGCGAAGATGCGGGGGGCGTTTTCACGTAAGACGGCCTGGTAATCCTTATCGCCGTCGATCTTGAGCCAGTGGCAAAGGTTGAAGTTCACACCGACGTTCGGTCGATCGGTCTTTTCGACGACCTGGAGAGCGAAGGGGAGGCTTTCCGTCCAGTCGCTCACGTGGTGGTAGATGGAGATCCGCAGGTTCGATTGGGCCGCCAGGTCCGCCAGTTCCCGGAGAACCTTGACCGCCGGCTCCATGCCTTGCAGATCGCCCGGGGGGAGCCCGTGGAATAGGACGGAGACCGTTACCGGCCGTCCCTTGAGTCTGGCCAGCGACTCGGGTACGCGCGGGTCGTAGGCGGGCTTCTGGGGATCGAGTGTTACCGCCGTGTAGACCAGGTCGAGGGCGAGCCCCGCCTCGTCGAGGGTGCGGAGGTTCTCATCCAGCTCCTCGCCAAACCAGAGCGGATAACCTACGCCGTCGAAGCCCAGCTCCTTGAGCTGTCTGGCCTGATCGGGGATCGAAGGGTTGGGCACTGCGGGCAGGTCCATGCAAAAGCCGTAGAGTCTTGGCGGCTGGGTCGGCTTTGTGTCGGGGCCGGCCGCCAAGGAGGCCGAGTCGACCAGCGTGATCGAGATGGCCGCCAGCAGGAACAGACGGGTGCGGTGCATTGGATTCTCCTTGATAGGGATGGTACGGAAGGGAGCGGCGGTAGTTCCGGGCGTCTGGTCACTGCCGTCCGCAGCAACGTGGTATTCGTTGGCAGGCAATTAAGGACCTATCCCAAAACCACAAGAAAGGTCTCCCACGGGCGGAAAACGGTAGGAGCGGCAGCAGTTTTGGGATCGGCTCTAAGAAGCCCTCACAAAACGTACGAGTTTCCCACGGGCATGGATGTGCACAGCCGGTGGTTTTGTTAGCGGCTCTAAGACACGAGCAGCGACAGGAGGCCAAGGGAACTGCGGCGAGCGAAGTGTGAAATGCGGGGTATGCCATCGCAGCTTTCCTTCCGAACTCGATCCGCGACAACCGCGTGGCATCGTCCCCGGATCCCTGTCACGGCTGGATGGAAAATCGCTCGATCGCAGGATAGTCGCCGATCAGGGCGAAAGATAGGGGAGTACGCGAATCGGAGCTTCGGAGGCAGACGTCCTGGACACCGCGGTTGTGCGGATTGCACGCGATCACCAACCACTCCGAACCGTCGGCGCTCGCCTTCACGCGCACGAGCGGCTCCTTGTAGTAATTGCAGTAGCTGGGATAACGTTCGTCTCCGGTTCTCCAGACCTCGCCGGTCGAGGTGCGGAATTCCGGCATGAACCATTCGGTATCGGCCTCGATGATATCCTTGTGGCGACTGGCCTGCCACATTCCCAGAACGTGGTAGTTGTAGAAACCGAAGTACTTGATGTAGTAGGTGACGTCCTTGGTCATGCCGCCGGCCGTTTTTCGTATCGGGGTCTGCATTCCGCCTTGACCCAACTCGCCGGCATCGGCGACATCCTCGGAATACATGCTGCCGGTTTCCCAGCAGTACGCGCCGTCCATCCGGCAATGGGCGAACAACGACATGGCGTAGACCAGCGAAGGAGGCGCCTGATGCTTCATGCCCCGCCACTGATAGGTCCCGTCCGGTTTCTGAAAACGGTAAGTCGACAGCGGATAGCGGTCGACGAATTCGGTCTGGATCCAGGTGGACAGGACATTGGGCAACTGGGGCCGCGCCAGATTGCCTACCTCCCACTCCTGAACGACGGCATACAAATGGGCCGGGTTACCGCCATTGATCCAGTACACGGATGGATTGCCGAAATTCAGTCCGCATCGGTCAAAAATGGGATTCAATTCCTTTTCGGGATGCGCGTACTTGTCACGCCACTGTCTGGCAGCCGCGAGATTGACGCTGCCGGTGGGCCTGCCGGCATCGTCGATCTGGTCGAAGATCCGCAACGATGCGTTGGTAACACCCACGCCCCAGCAGCCCAGCAGGCAATTCGGGCGTTCCTTCTTGAAGTCGGTCACCATCGCCCGAAAAGCGTCGAAATGCTCCGGCGTCCATTTCCATTGTTCACCGTTTTCAAAGTCGGGAATCACGATCTTCATCGATCGTCCCCGGTTCTTCCAGCCGTCGTTATGCCACTTCGTAAAATTGCCGCCGTCGTTCATGTCCAACCACTCGGCGTCGCCAAACACGCGGCATTGCTGTGCCCAGTCGGGCACATGCCCGCCGGCTGACAGAGTATTCTCCGCGACTTGCGTGAAACCGAAATCCAACATCGGATGACGGCCGTTGCGATCCGACTGACTGAATTTTGCGGCGCCTTCCCAGCAAGCGAACTTCCCTCGCGGCAACGTCCAACCTGCGGGAAACCAGGTCCCCTCATCGAAATCGTAGGCCAGACGATCCTGGGGCACGTGGAACCATTCGGGCAATTCCAGTCGCGGGGTCCCGCCCAGTTGCAGAACCTCCTGGTAAGTTTCGGAAACCTCCCACGGATTAGCACGATCAAAGATCTCGATCGTGATGTTGACCTGCAGGCCGGAGAATCTCTCGTCAAACCGGTAGTCGACCAGAGGTGCCTCGGAATAGGGCGTCTGGTTGAAGTTCCAGCGTTTTCCCTTTCCTTCCGGTGGCACAAAATCGGACCAGGCCCGGTCGGTCACCGTCAGACCATCCGAACCGATCTGGCAGTCCATCACGAGTTTCCCCGAAGCGTTGTAGACGCCATCGGTGATCTGCGGGAACAATTTGCGAGCCTCACGGGCAGCAACGCGTTCCTCCGCTACGACCAGGGGGTCGAAGAAGGACAGGAATGTCGAGGCAAGCACCAGGCAAATCAAGCTGCGACTCATCGTAGACCTCGTCATGTTGCCGAGACGGACCGGAGTTCCACCAGTCACTCCGATCGTGAACGTTTCGCGGCTCTCTTCACGAAAACCTTGACACTATTTCGGACTCGCGGGGCGGTACAGTTCGCCCTGCCACCAGTCGGCGCGGCGCGCTACGTCGGGTTGCGCGATCCAAACTTGCTGAGCCGAAGGGGCACGGTTGGCCAAGGCGTAGAAGGGAATCGCCAATAGGGGCCGCCCGTCGGCTGCTTGGGTCTGTATGACCGTCACACCGCCCAGCAGGTCCGGGCGGTGTTCCACCGACAAGGGCGGATCGCTGCCGAGCGCGAAATCCAGATTTCCCTGGTTGTCGAGACCCTCGAAGGCGTAGACCAGCGGTCCTCGCTGCAGCGCGATCCGACCCTCGCATGCACGAATGTTCGGATGGGCTGCCACCCAGTACGGCGCCATTTGAAGATTCAACTCCACCGAATCCCCCGCTTGCCAGGTGCGCCGCAATTGCAGATATCCGTTCTCGTTCGCCGACCCTGTTGTCTCGGGCCGATCGTTGCTGCGGTAGGTTGCCCTGGAGCACCAGCCGGGTATCCGCAGCGCCATGGTCCACGGCCTCGGCGGAGCGGAGAGCAGTTCGATGCGAACAGAGCCATCCCACGGGTAATCGGTTTCTACGGAAATCTGCACGGCCGCATCAGACAAGGGGATGGTGTAGGTGCCGCCGATGTACAAGTTGACGTCGACGCCTTGGTCATCGTAGGCTACCGCATAGCGGCCGACTTGCATCAATGTGCGAGATAGGTTGGGTGGGCAACAGACCCAGCAGTTGTCGCGCGGCCGATTCGCGTCGTTCAACGGATTCTGGTAGTACGTCGTTGTTCCGTCCAGCGAGATGCCGTGCAGCACAGCGTTGTACAAGACACGCTCCAACACGTCGGCGTATTCGGAGCGTCGCTCCAATAGCAGCATCCGCTGGGCAAAGTCGGCCAGGCCGCAAGCGGCGCACGATTCGTAATAGCCATCCAGCGGCAACTCGTAATCTTCGCCAATGGCCTCGTGTTCCTGCCGCGGCCCGATGCTGCCGGTAATGGCCATACGTCTGCGAGTGGTACTGTCCCAGAAGCGCTGGGCGGCCAGTCGGTAATCGCAGTCGCCCAATTCCAGGGCGAGATCGGCGACCCCCGTCGCGAAAAAGACGGCCCGAACGGCGTGACCTTCCAGAGTCTTCTGCTGCCGCAACGGAACGGCGTCTTGAAAATAGGCGCGGGGTGTGTCGCTGCAAGGTTTGACTTTGCCTAGTCCTCGCCATTCGACGAAGGCCCGGGCCAGGTCCAGATAGCGAGACTCGTTCGTTACTCGGTACAGTTCTACGAGCGCCATCTCCAATTCGGCATGACCGCAAAAACCGGGTTGCCCGTCTGGACCCAGGAAATGACGATACGCCTGGTCGGCGGCTCGCCGTGCAATCTGCAAAAAGGCGCCGTTGCCGGTTGCCGCGTGGTACTCGATCGCCGCTTCGATCATGTGCCCCAGAACATAGCCGTCATGCGATCCGTCCAGGAACTCCGGATCCCAAGGCGGCTTGCCGCTGTTCGTGATGTACGCGTGCAGGTATCCGTCGGGCTGCTGAACGCGACCGAGCAAGCCAGTCACCTCGTCCGTCTGCTGCTGGAGCGATGCATCCGGGAACTGCGCCAACGAGTATGCGCATGTTTCCAGAAACTTGTGCAAGTTGGCTTCGCCCCAGGTGCCGTTCAAGTCGCCGTCCACCGGTTCCCCGACGGCATGTTTCAATGCTCGAAGCTCCCAGCCCATGTACTGCCAACTGTGCGGAATCGTCCGCTGACGGTACACCTCCAGCTTGGATGCCCAGAACGGCGAAGTCACGCGGATGTCTCGTAACGATAAGAGCCTCGCGCGATCCCCACCCGTCGCGGGCGATGAGTTGCCGGTTCGCGGCGGCGTCGCCTCGCTCAAGGAAACGGCCGATGTTGCCTCTTCCGTAGCGGGCCGCAGTTGAAGCAGCGCGACGGCCGGCGCAGGCAACGCTTGCTTCAGCAGCACTTGGCCAGCCTCATGGACGCCCGGTGCGATTGGCTCCAGATTTCGTTCGGCGTCCAATGCGAAGGCCGTCCAGGCAGTCAGGCCGTCCCAGGACAGGTGTTCGATCTCCAGCAAGAACGACGAATCCACGGGCGGTCCGCCATTGACCTCGTGCAGCGGCCGGATGACGCCGTCCACCTGGGCACAATCCATGTGGATCGTCTCCGATGCGGAGCCCGGTATCAGCAGCGATATCCAGGCGAGCGCCGTGAGAAAGACGCGGATAGATCGGTGAGATCTTTTTCGAAGGCAACTTGGGACTGTCGGATCAACGAATGCCATAGCGACGCTCGTCAAAGCGCGGACCGATGCCGGGAACCACCGTCTGGCGACCGGAATGGCGCCGACAGATGAACGTTCCACGATGGTTAAGACTGGCATGATCAAGGCTCCGCTGTCGGTACCTTCGGCGTAGACACAGATCGATTTCTTTGCAGCAAAGCGATTGATCAGTAACTGTGCGAGTCAAGTCGAACCTTGCCCCGGAACACCCAGTAAATGGCGATCGTGTAAGACAACACAAACGGCATCCCGATCGCCGCGATGATCAGCATGATCTGGAGGGTCTTCATCGAGGAAGCGTCCTGGTAGATTGTGACGCTCCGCGTCGCCGGATCGATGGACGAGGTCACCAGGTTGGGGTAGATCGCCATTCCCACCAGGAACACGAGGGCGGCGATCGTGCACGACGACGAGATGAACGCGTAGAGCGGCCGGTTGTGGTAGATCGCCCGGGGGATGTTGGCGATCGCCAGCACATTGAGAACCACGATCAACCAGGCCGCCGGGAAATGCTGGAAATTGGCCAGCGCGTGGGGCACTTCGATCATCGTCCAGGCCGTCATCACCAGGTAGATTGCCAGGAACAGGAAGAAATGGCGCCAGATCCAGTCGTGCAATTTCTTCTGCAGATCGCCCTCGGTTTTCAGATAGAGATAGATATTGCCGTGCATCACGAACAGCGACAGGGCCATGATGCCCACGCCCAGGGAGTACGGGTTGAGCAGATCGAAAAACGAGCCTGCGTAATCCTGGTTCTCCTTGAGCGGGATACCGCGCAAGGAGTTTCCGATGGCAACCCCATAGAGCAGCGGGGCAATCGTTGAGCCGAGCAGGAAGCACAGGTCCCAGGACCGCCGCCACCACGCGCCGGCGAGTTTCGAACGAAACTCCATCGACACCGCCCGCAGAATCAGGGCCAGGAGCAGCAAGTGAAAGGCGATGTAGAATCCGGAGAAGGCCGAAGCGTAGGCGTTCGGAAAGGCGGCAAACAGGGCGCCGCCGAATGTGACCAGCCATACCTCGTTGCCGTCCCACAACGGGCCGATCGAGTTCATGAAGATCCGCCGCTCCTTATCGGTCTTGGCCAGCGGATGGAGCATCCCCACCCCCAGATCGAAACCGTCCAGGATCGCGTAACCCGCCAGCAGCACACCCAGCAGTCCAAACCAGATCAAGCACAGCCAATCGTAGCTCACGGGCCTGTTTCCTCTCGTGCACTCAGTTTTTTCCCGGCGGCGTTTCGTCTTCGCCGGCCTGCCTGCGGCGCGCATCGGTAAACGACGGTCCGGCCGCGTCCGCCTGGTCGGCCGCCACTGCGAAGAACCCCGTCTTCTTCCCCTCGCCGGGCTCGTGCCCGTCGGTTTCTTCCGGCCCTGCATGGATTTTTGTGTTAAGTACAAATACCCACACCAGAACCAGCAACAGGTAGATCAATCCGAACATCACGAGCGACCCCACGACCATTTCCTGCGAGATCGCCCCGCTGACGGCATCCTGCGTACGCAGCCCGTTGACCGGCTTGCTGAAGTCCATCTCGTGATACCTTGCGAATACCGCCGGATCCTCCCTCGCCGCCATCACCGGCGCGAACTCCGCCTGCACGATCCACGGCTGACGGCCCACTTCCGCGGTCACCCAGCCGGCCTGGTTGGCAAAGTAGACCGGAACGATGGCAAACACGAAACCCCAGAGGAGCCAGCGCTGCTCAAACAGGCGGCCACGCCAGAGCAGAAACAGGGCCACGACCGTCATCACGATCAACAGAGTACCGATGGCAACCATGAGGTGGAACCCGATAAACGGGATCAGCACAGGCGGGCGATCCTCGGGCCGGAAACGATCAAGGCCCACCACCGGAGTTGTCATGTTGCGGTGGGTCAGCAGGGTCAGACCGGCCGGAATCTGGAGGGCGTATTTCAGTTCCTGGGCCCGCTCGTCCGGCAGGCCGACAACCGTGATCGGAGTCGCCCCTTCGGTCGTCTTGTAGAGTCCTTCCATGGCCGCCAGCTTTGACGGCTGCTCTCTCGCCACGAGCCGGGCCGAAGAATCGCCCGAGATTGGAGCTGCGAGCGCGGCGATCGTTCCCAGAACGAGCGCCGCCGAAAAGGATCGCCTGGCAAACACCACGTGCCGGTTACGGAGCAGGTAGTAGGCGCTGATGCTCATCACGAAGAAGGTGCCCGTCAGCAAAGCGCCGATCCACACGTGGACCAGGCGATCCATGGTCGACGGATTGAACACCAAAGCCCAGAAATCGACGATTTCGGCCCGCTGGCCTCGGGCCGCATCCACGAAGTGATGACCGGCGGGTGTTTGCTGCCAACTGTTGGCCACGACGATCCAGACCGAGGAGAAAATCGATCCCAGGCAGACCATGAGCGTGGAGAAGAAGTGCATCTTTTTTCCCACGCGGTCCCAGCCGAAGACCAGCACTGCCAGAAATCCCGATTCGAGAAAGAAGGCAAAAATCCCTTCGGCCGCCAGGGCCGAACCGAATACGTCGCCCACAAACCGCGAATAGACAGCCCAGTTGGTACCGAATTCAAACTCCATCACGATCCCGGTCGACACGCCCACGGCAAACGTGACGGCAAACAGTTTTACCCAGAATTTGGTCAGCCTGTGCCAGTCCGGGTCGCCCGTCTTCAGCCAGATCGCTTCAAAAATGACCAGCAGCACCCCGAGCCCGATCGAAAGGGGCGGGAACAGGTAGTGCACCATGATGGTGAAGGCGAACTGGAGACGCGAAAGCAGGACAACGTCGAATTCCATGTCTGCGTACTCGTGGGAGACAATGCTGGCAGAAATCGGCCTCGATCACGGGCCCGCACCCCTGGCAACCGTTGATTTGGCCTGGATTTCCGGCTCCAATGGTGGCTGTCGTAGAGAACAGGAATTCTACCCGTTCCGTCAAAGTTCAGCAACGCGGGCAACACGCCCGGACCAGCTGGGGGATCGCTGTCATGAACATCTCGTTGGACACTTTCTGTTCTGCCCCGATGCGTCTCTTACTGTTGGCCCTCTCCGTCACCTTGAGGCCCGGTTTTTGTGGATATGCGGCCGAAAGTCCGTCTCCGGACAAACCGGTCCTGGAGCTTCTCTTCGACGAAGACTTGGCCGACTCGTCTGCTTCCCAGTCAGAAACCAGGCAGCAAGGCTCGATCGCCTTGGTACCGGGAAAACACGGCGCCTGCGTATCGCTGGACGGTCGCAGTTGGATCGACACAGGTTTCTCACAAACGGCTCTGGCCGAAGAGTTTACGGTCGAATGCTGGGTGAACCCTGCAGATCAGCAGGGCCAACACGCCGACATTTTTGGCAACCACGCCGGCGAAGGCCTGGGCCTGGTCGTGCAGCAGGATGGGGCAAATACAAACCAGTTCTATGCCGCCTACGGCGTCGGCGGGCAGAAATGGGTGATGACGGACCCGGTTGCGCTGGCGGCACGACGCTGGCAGCACTTGGCGATGGTCAAGACTCCAGGGGAATTGCGACTCTACCTGAACGGCATCCAGGTCGCTGCCAAAGAGAGCACGGCACCTGTCATGGTCTCGCCCGCGCCGGTGGCCGTAGGGCTTGGATACACCTCCTCCGATCGTTGTTTTCGAGGGCTGATCGACGACTTCCGCATCTGGAACAAAGCCTTGACCGATTTCGCCCATGCCGGCATCGATCCGGCCGCCGCGCAGGAAACGCGTGCCCAGTACTTGCAGGCCACGCCTCGTCCGGCTGCCGGTGCGCTCGAGCAATCGTGGACACTCGCCACGGAGGATACGCGGCTGACGCTCGGTGTGACTGCCGCGGGCGAACTGGTCGTTGGTGAATTGTCGTGCCCGGCCGTGGGACACAACTGGATCACCAGCCCGGTGGCGATTCGGCTCATGCCTCAGGCAGAAGTCGCCGGCCGATGCAATTCCCTCATGTGGCGATTTGCCGGCGCATCGGTGGACGAAAGCCATGGGCGGAAGTTGACGGTCCGATTTTCCTGCGACGACCCAGCGTTGGAGGCCGTCTCCCAGTGGCACGCGTGCGAAGGCCCCGGTCCCATCCACCACAGCTTGCAGATCAAGAACCTCTCGGACCAACCGGTCACCATCGGCGAACAGCCCACGTTTGACTTGGACCTCGCCGGCGCGACCGCCATGTGGTGCTTCCACAGCGACGGTATCACTCCGGATCCGGTGGGCGTGTACCATCATCCGCTCACGGGCGACGATGCAGTCCATCGCCATACGGTGCAAACGGTTCCCACCGGCCAGTTCATCCCATACGTGGTCCTGGACGCCGGCGAGCAACATGGCCTCTACCTCGGCCTGGAGTGGAGCGTGTGCCGGATCGAGGCCGTGATCCTCGAAGGCAATACGTCGCCGGCCGTCAGGGTCCGTGGAGGGAACATCGCCGACCTTCGAGCGGAACTTGCCCCCGGTGAGTCGCTTGAAGTTCGTCCCGGATTTATCGGCACTTACGCCGGCGATCTCGATGACGCCGGAAACCGGTTGCGACGCTGGCTGCTGCGATACCGTCTACCCGACGTCTTGCGGGAAGACTCGAGTTATCCAAAGGTTCAATGGAACGCCTTCGGCGCCACGGGCAAAACCCCCGGCAGTTGGGACCCGGTCGAGAGTAAGTACTATCCACTCATCGATGACATCGCGCCTTTGGGCTTTGAGGAAGTGATGATCGACGTAGCTTGGTGGCAGGGGGGCGAGCCCGACTCGGATCAGGTCGACTGGTCTTCCGGTATGAAGAAGGCCGCCGACTATGCCCACCAGAAAGGAATGCGCTTCGGGCTCTACTGGACCGACGACCTCGATATGGCCGACCCCGCCGGACGCCGGCAACGGGCGGATCGAATTCGCCGGCTGTTTCAGGAGTACGGCGCCGATATGTGGCGGTCGGACTGCACCCGTGGGGAAGTCATCGGCGCCTCCTACATGGCGACTCGCGGTTTCTACGAAATGGTCGACTCGCTCGCCGCGGAGATTCCGGGATTTCAATGGGAAAACTGCTCCGGCGGCGGACGCATCAAGGATTATGGCGCCATGCGGCGGGCGGTGAAGATCTTCAATTCCGATACCTATTCGGCCCTCCACGTCCGCCAGGCCTTCTATGACAGCTCCTATGCCCACCATCCGATTCAACTCGAAGGGCATCTCGGCAGTACCGACGGCCTTTATCGCCCTCAGGGAGTCCAGGGCATTCGTTACGCCTTCCGCTCGACCTCGCTGGGCGCCCCCGAATGGTTCCTCGACGCCCCCAACGGCGGCAACGGATCTGCACCGTGGACTCAGCAGGAAAAGGACGCCTTGAAGGCTTGCGTCGATACCTACAAGACCAGGATCCGCCCCCTGGTGCGCAGCGCCGACCTTTACCACATCCTTCCCCGCCCCGACGGCCGAAACCGCGACGCCATCGAATACTACGACCCCATTTCCGGAAAGGGAGTGATCTACCTCTTCCAGCCCTCGGGCGATACGGCAACCGAGCCGGTCCGCTTCAAGGGTCTGGACCCGGATCAAAGGTACCGGGCGACCTTCGACGACGACACCCATCCGCCGGTGGTCCAGTCGGGCAAGGACCTGATTGAGAAGGGGCTCGATGTGACCTTGACAGGTCCGGAATCTTCGGAGCTGATCTTCTTTGAAATCGCGCCCTGAGTGCCATCAAGGCCGACTTCAGGGCCAAATTTGGACACACGGCAGGCCCGTCGGGCAAATTCACTGGCGGGAGGAGAATCTGGATCGTCATCACTCAGCCGAGACAAGTGCGTTTGGCAGAATCACGGGGAGTTCTTCATGGATAGGCGAGACTTCTTCAAGGCGGGCGCCCAAGCCGCCGCGGCCGGCGCAGTCATTTCGATCCCCACATGTTCCAGCCAGGCAGCCGACGCGTCCGCTGCCGCGACAACCGAACGCGTCTCGGCCACTTCCGTGTTCATGGAGGGTTTTACGGCGGAGGATCACCGCCGGCGGCTCCAGTGCATCGCCCTCTGCACGCAGAAGATCCGTAAGTGCATGCGGAAACACCTGGTAACGAACTATCTGCCAGGCCAGTGCTGCTATAATCTGGGCGAGTATCCCTGCCGTCAGCCCTGGGACATCGGGGAGTATGACGAACAGGAATTGGATCGACTGAAGGACCATGGAATCCAGCTCATTCAGGTGTTCGACGACTGGAACGACTCGTTGCGGCTCTTCGGCGGCGACAAGTACACCGCGTTGAATCCGGCCGGATTTCGCCGATTCGTGGAAATGGCCCATCGGCGCGGAATCAAGGTGCTGGCCTACACATCGACCGGGTTCCTGCAATGGACCGATCCCGACTTCCGCCAGGAGTGGTCGCCCGAGGGTTCCCGCTGCTCGCTGGGTTTTTGGGACATGGCCCGTTGTGCGCCTGGGAGTCCTGGATGGCGGGCCTATCTGTTGCCGCGGATTTCCAGAATCCTGAACGAATACGGCGTCGATGGGATCTACATCGACGCCGGCTACTTCACCAACGCCGCAAAGCAGAAAATGCCCGAGGACTCGCCGCTGAGGAAACCGGCCCAGGACGAGCTGCCCGCCTTCGAGGAGACACTGCAATATGACGGTGCGCTCACCGATCTGCTGGCCCTGATCTACTCCGAAGTCCATCGTCGCGGGGGTATTCTGAAACTCCATGTCGACGGCGCCATTGAACCGCAAACGGCCGGTCAGAAGGTCTACGACTATCTCTGGATCGGCGAGGGCGTGAACCAGGCCGACGGCCTTCGGGAAAGTGTCAAGAATCACTCACCCTATGTGATTCCCTGCATCGACATGAGTTTTGCGACGGTCGAGAACGAACACGAGCACTATCTGCACGCAATTCCCTACTTGCAGTTCCCCATTCTGCACGCCGGCAAACCGTTTACCGGCCAGCGCGGCATGATTCCTGGCGTTCGGTACGTGTCCGACGATGACTTCTGGATGCGGCGCTGCCACGAGGTGTGGAAGTACCATCACAACCATCCCGACGGACCCCATGTCTACAGTGGTTGGGATGCCGTTCCTCCCCGTGCCGAGACCCGCCCGACCCACTCCCACTGGTTGAAGCAATACCGGTCCCTGGTGGAAGAAGGCACCTGGGCGTTTCTGGAGATCGGCGATTCGGATCTGTTCGCCAAGCCACTGCCGAAAGACTGCGTGGCTTCGGCCTTTGCGAATCGAGAGTTGTACCTGGTTCTGGCCAACTACAGCCAGTCGCCTCAACCCATCGAGACGGCCGAAATGTATGTTCCCCTCGACGACCCCGGTGCCCCTCCCGCCAAACTCTGGCAGCTCCCGAAACGATCGTTACGGATAATCAAGCGGTCGGTTTGAACGGCCAGTGCTCGGGGTTGTTGCCCTGCGTGGCTGGCAAGAGTGATCTCACCGCAAAGGCGCGAAGTGCGCGACGGTCTCTCTTGGCGCTCTTCGCGCCTTTGCGGTGGAATCCTGTCTTCTGTCGCTAGCAGTAAGTTGTTTGTGGCGTCCCCCCGATCAAGATCTGGTGCGACCGGCGACGTCGACAAAGACAGCGTTTTCGAATTCGATTCCCAGGGATCTTGCCCAGGTCGGTACTCTGACGGGCAACGGCTGTGATGTCACGAGTGAGAAGTTGACCCTAGGCTCAAGCACCTGGGCTGCCCGCGGCGGACCGAGCCATAATGTCGCGAGAGGTCCGCAAGCGACTGTCAAACAGGATGTTTCCTTTCTTGGTATCTGATATTTGCCAGCTGTTTCTGACACAAATGCGGCGATGCAGTGTTAGATTGGGCTCGCACGGAGCGGACTATAAATGCGGGCCGTCGGCGCAGCATACGTGCGGCTGACGTTCCGAGTCAAGTTGGTTCCTGAAACGCGGAGACAATCCCAGTCGGCCGGGCCTCCATGAGGGAGACGATTGTTGATCCCGCCATAACAACTGCGGAGGGAATGGAAGATGCGATACTCGATGGTTCCGGTGATCACCGCCCTTCTCGCGATCCACGCAACGGCGAATGCCGCTGTAATCACCTTCGCCACCGATCCATTCCAAGGATCTGCGGCTCTGACGACTCCCGGACGTCAAATCGTCGGTGGCGAGTTGTTTACCGATTTCTCGATCGCTTCGGATGTGTTCGAGTTCGACCCTCTCGTGTTTGGCATTGGCGATGAGATCCTGTTCGCCAACGGTTTGGTCGGCGATCTGCCGACAAGCAACGTGAACGTGATCGTGCTGCAGACGCTGGACAATGATGGCAACCCCGCAACCCCCTTTGGCGCGGGAAGTGCCGCCAACCTAATCGCTGAGCGAGTGACGTCGCCGGGAGCGGGTTTCTTCCTCTATTTCAATAGTAGTCTCGATCTGCCGCGACTGGTGTTTTCCACGGACCTCAACGACAACACGGCGGACCTGAAAATCCTGGCTCGGCTAACCAACCTCGGAGGCCAGTCGGGCCGCGATGCGCTGCCGCTCTTTTCGGCTGCGAACTTCGCGATCCGCCCTGTGCCCGAACCGGCCAGTTTTCTTCCGCTCATGATATGGTCGGGTGCATTCTGGGCGGTCCGCAAGACACTCTGGCGCCGCCGAGCCCTGACGCAGGCGTAGTCGCACAGGCCGTTGCCGGCCTCTCCGGATAACAGGCAGGTTGGGCACTGCCCAACTTACTCCGGAAGAGCGATAACCCGCGTCCCGTCGCGGCTGCCGACCGAGACATAGCGAGGAGACCTCCACCGCCATTGGCAAGGCTAGCCTGACGATTCTCCGAAAACACCCTCATCCCTTTGCCAACGGCAGCTCGCTTGAAGTGCAAGGCTCGACTTAGCAAGGAGTTACGTCACGCTTCGGGTCCTGATCCCTGCAGGCCTTCTGTATCGCTCCCTCGTTAGGGGAGTTTCCGCAGGACTATTGTTGGACGGCCACGAATGGAGCCCGCAACCGTGGGTGCCGATAGAGACTATGGGTGGTTACCTGTTGAACGAACGCCCGGCGGGCCAGGGGAGGACAATTCCGGGCTTCCGTGGGCTGCCCCGGTTCGGTATATATGTACGACTCGATGGGGTCACTCGGACGGGTGGCTGTTGCGGTGATTGCTCCGGCTTCGCTTCAGACGAGTACCAAGGACGGAAATATGAAAGTCTATGCAAGCGTGGCAACTCTTCTCTTTGTGCTCGCACTCAGCCCGGATTCGGTGCTGGCCCAGTATCACACGGACCGTGGTGCAGTGGTGGGCGGTCTCAGTGGTGCGCTGATTGGGGCGGGCATCGGCGATCACAACGACCAGGCGGGGGCGGGGGCCCTCATCGGCGGCGCGGTGGGGCTGATCACCGGGGCTGCCATCGGCAATTCGATGGATCAAGAAGAGGCCGCTCGCGCCCGGGCCTTGCAGCAACAGCAGGCATGGCGACTGTCCCGTGCAGCGTCCGTGTCGGATGTGGTGACGATGTCGCGAAACGGCGTGGCCGACAGCGTGATCATCAATCACATCGCCCAGAACGGCGTCCAGCGCCGGCTCGAAGTGGCCGACGTGATCTCGATGCACCAGCAGGGGGTGAGCCAGGCCGTCATCACCGCCATGCAACAGGCGCCGGTAGGCGGCCCCCTTCCGCCGCCAGTTTATCAGCCGCCGGTGATCGTCCAGGAGCGCTACTATGCCCCGCCCCCGGTTTACTACTGGCACGGGTATCCTCACTATCGTCCGCCGCATCATCACCCTTCCCCCGGAGTGCACTGGAGCATCGGGATCGGGCGATGAGGCACAAAAGCACAGCAGGGCCTTTATCCTGGAACGGGGGGCGGCGACTCCTCTTACCGCGGCACGGGGATATCTCGGCGCGAGAAAACCAGGGCGGCCATGGCGTAGCAGACCGGGCCCACGATCAATAGCGCGGCGTTCAGCCGAAGCGATTCGGCCCAGGTTTCGTCGTGCTCGAGGATCAGCACGGGCGGATCGAAGGCCGAGAGGAAGCTCAGTGTTTACCCTCTCTTCTCCAATATTCGTGACGCGTTCTGCAAAGCCAGTTTTTGAGCCGCCGTAGTGGCCTGGTCGAATAGACCGCAACTCGCCACCTTCGCCCTGGCCGGAGCGATTACCAGGGCGAAGGGGCGCAGACGTTGTTGTGAATTGCCAAAGATCAGAAGGGCAGAGGTCAGGGGGCAGAGGTCAGAGGTCAGAAGGTCAGAGGTCAGAAGGTCAGAGATCAGGGGACGGGGGTCAGGGGACAGAGGGGCTGGTGAGTAGTTTGGGTCAGTCTTAGCCCACCGGGAGGCGGTTGCCGAGGCCGTCGGAACGGACGGGGGCGAGCAGCTCGCAGGCTAGGCGCATGGCCATCTCCAGGGCGTCGGGGCCGTCGTCGTGGTCGGCAATAGGGAACTCCTGGAGCTGGTGGTAGAGTATCTGGGTTGAAGGGCAATTGGACTTCAGCCGGATCCGACGGGCGGCCAGCAGCGGACCTAAGCGGCGGATGCGGACACGCTTGTTGGCGTCGTTGCGCACGCCCCAGGGATGCACGCCATGGAGGCCCTGGCGCAGAAAGGCCGAGGTGAACTCGGGGCACAGCAGTTCCTGGTACTGGTTGTTTTCAATGC
>CAYSCH010000049.1:0-19041 GCA_964429355.1 uncultured Planctomycetaceae bacterium
CGAGTTTCCCACGGGCATGGATGTGCACAGCCGGTGGTTTTGTTAGCGGCTCCAAGAACCTTAAGGTCGCGGGAGGCACTTCAGGTGCGCACGTTTCTGGTAACCGGCGGTGCAGGTTTCATCGGATCCCATATTGCCGAGGCGCTGGTACGCCACCACAACAAGGTCCGGATCCTCGACAATCTCAGCACGGGGCACCTTTCCAACCTCGATTCCATCCGCGATCGGGTCGAATTCGTGGAGGGAGACCTGCTCGACGCCCCGACAGTGGAGAAAGTCGTCGACGGTGTGGACTGCATCTTTCACGAGGCGGCCCTGGCCTCGGTGCCGCGAAGCGTCAAGAATCCCCTGGCCACCAATGCGGCCTGCGTGACCGGGACCCTCACCCTCCTGGATGCCGCACGGCGTGCGGGCGTCCGGCGATTGATCTACGCGGCCTCGAGCAGCGCCTACGGCGACCAGCCCTTCAGCTCCAAGCGGGAAACCGACCTGCCGGGACCGCTATCCCCCTACGCGGTGGCCAAACTGGCTGGTGAACACTACTGCCGGGCCTTCACGGCCACCTACAAGTTCGAAACCGTGGCCATCCGGTACTTCAACGTGTTCGGGCCGCGGCAGGATCCCAACAGCCCCTACTCGGCGGTCATCCCCAAGTTCATCACGGCGATCCTCTCGGGCAAGCAGCCGACCATCTTCGGCGACGGGCTCCAGTCTCGCGATTTCACCTACGTGGAAAACGTGGTCCACGGAAACCTCCTGGCCGCCGATGCCCAGGACGTGGCCGGACGGGTGTTCAATGTTGCCTGTGGTGGAAATATCAGCCTGATGGAACTCCTTCAATCCCTCAACGAGCTGCTGGGCACCAGCGTCCAGCCGATCTTCGAGAACTCCCGCCCGGGCGACGTTCGCCAGAGCCTGGCCGACATTTCCCTGGCCCGCAAGCTGCTCGGCTACGAGCCCAAGGTCGATTTCCACGAAGGTCTCAAACGCTCGATCGACTACTACAAGCAGCTCGCGGCCACCGGTGTGGCACATCCCTGAGCGCAGCAGAGCTCGTTGGACTACAGGCTTGGGCCATCTTCAGCCTGCGTTCTTCAAGACACTTTGACACCCCAATGATCGCCGCGTGGTCTCGCCCGCGCTGCGCCGGTGTTTTCGCCCATGCGCGTGCTTTCCATTCCCTCGTCCGCTGCCGCCAGGCAGCCGGCGAGAGCCGGCCGGGCCGCGCCTTGCGGGGTTACATGAGCAGGAGGCAGCCAATGATTGTCAGCCCGCTCAACAAGCTCGCGCCGATGCCGATTCTTGCCGGGCGAGCGGGTTGGCATGCCAGGCCCGCACGCCCCAATCCCAGTCCGACCGAGCTGTCACCTGCCCTCCGACCGGAAGCTGGCATGGCAGGCATCGATATGCAATCCCAGTTGCCCTGGGGTGACCTGGTCGTAGATTGGCGTGCCGCCAAGGAAGATACGCACTCGGTCGCCAAGACACTCGATCAGGAGCCGATCGGTGGCGGCCGTCTGCCTGGTCGTGAGATGGAGATGCCACTGCGAGCCGATGCGATGAAGAACCTGAATCTGATGGTTCCAGTCCAGTTGGGCCAGATAGAAATCGTTCACGCCGCGGTAGCCGAAGACGGCCCCGGCTTTCCAGACCGGGTCTTTCGAGCGGATCTCAAAACGCTGGCCATCCAGGCCGTTCTCCGCCTGGGGAAGGCTCTCTTCGTGGTTTTGAGAGTTTTGGGACTCGACCGCCAGTTCGAGTCGTGCCAGGGGCTGCTTGTGGATTAGTAGGCCGACGGTTTGAGACCAGCCTTCCAGCGTTTGGCCCGATTGCTGCCACTCGATCCAGACGACAGACCATGGCTGCTGGTGGCCGGAGATCCAGCGGTGGAACTCGTCGGCCAACTGGCCACCGACCGGGCCGATCGTTTCCTGAAAGGCCTCAAGCGGCGAGTCGCCGCGATCGAGCCGCGAACCAAGCCGGCGGAAGGCCTCTCGGTCGCGATGGATGAGGAAATGGACGAGCGCCCAGCTCACTGGACGCGAGAGGGGTTCTTCGCCGCGGATCACGCGCTGCATCCATGCGACCCGATCGGTGCTCGCCTCGAGGGCGGCCAAGGCGACGGCCGGATAGTCTTCGAGGCTGACGGCGGGTACAGAGCCGCAGTGAAGTTGCGCGCCGTCCCAGTTGTGCATGGCGAAGTACTCGGCGAGACCTTCCATGTACCAGGCGGCTTTGAGGGCATGGTTTTCGGTGGCGGCGAGGAAATGGAACTGGTGGGTGGCCTCGTGCAAGAGGAGCTGCCGGGTATAGTAGGTCGAGGGCTGGATGAAGAGATAAACGGTGCGGTTCTCCGGCCCGTAGTACCCGCCCGCATCAACCGCCGGATGCCTGTCACGAGCCAGTGCCTCATCAAAGGCCTCGCGATCGGCAAGCAGGATGATTCGCAAGGGGCCGTCGGGCTGGCGGCCGAAGAACTCGGCCAAATCTGCATGCAGTTGGTCAAGCAATCGGTCGGTTTCCGCGGCGACCGCCTCCGGGGCGCGGATTTCGTAGTGTTCGGATCTGACAGTAGCCGCAGGCGGTGCGGCCAGGAGGATCGTGGCCAGAAGGAATGGGTGCATGGATCGGAAGGTGAGGAAGGTCTGGCGGCAGGGGCGAGGGATCGCCGGCCACCGGAGTCAAAGCTCTCACCACCGGAGTCGGTGGCACGTCCCTGAGTGAGAGCGAAGGGCGTGGTTTGTGAGGGCACCACGCCGTTGGTTCCTCAGGGCGTGTTGACCAACTTATATCTGGGCGCGCCCTTACGCGTCGGGTTTCTATGGGTTGGAGAGTTGTTCGATGGCTTGCGCCACCTGGGTTCTTGCGCGGAGGAGGGCTTCGGGATCGGGGAGGATCTTGCTGGAATAACGTCCGCCGGCATTGGGGATTTCGACCAACGCAGCTGCGGCGGCGAGGGCCTGCTCGGCCTGGGCTGTGTTGCGTCCGGAGGCTCTGGCTTCCTGGATCAGACTCTTGAGGCGATAGAGGTACTCGTAGTCTTCGACGCCTTCACGGGCGTTTTCCAGCCGGATGGAGCTGACAGGCTGCGTTTGCCCCAGAGGACCGCCCGGATAGATAAGAAAACCATCGCCGTTGGGGTAGCGGATCCAGTAGTATTTGCCCGGCTCGCTCGACTGGCGGATATAGCTGTGCCAGCCGTACTGGTAGGGATCGTAGGTGAGCCACGAGACGCCCCAGAATTCGTAGGCCTCGGCGCCGAATTTGAAGCAGTAATGGGGCAGGAGCCGTTCGACGGCACAGTAGGGGGTGTCGGTGCACATCTGCCCGTCGGTGGTGAACCAGATCCGGTCGCCAGCCTGCTGGAGCCGGGCGATCTTGTCGACCGGCACGCCTCCGTAGTGGCCGATGCCCCAGACGTCGAGGTAGCCGTCCCAGTCGGGCACATGCTTCCAGGTGCTCGAATAGATCGGGATCGTGGGATCGACCTCGTGGATCATGTCGCAGAGGGCCTTCATTTGAACCGAGATGTGCGGGAACCAATCGTGAGGTTCGTCGGAGATGTAGAGAACGATACGATCTGCCCAGCCCTTCTCTTTCACATGGTCCCAGTAGGCCTTGAGGCAGGCCTGGTAGACCTTTTTATACTCCGGGCGGAGCTTGCTGCGATCGGCGTTTTCATACGGGGGCTCTCCTTCGTAGGGTTGCTCGCCAAACATGGTCTTGGGAGGATGGGCCCAGCCGAACAGGTAGAACTGCCAGGGCGTGTAGGAATAGGGGAGGCCCAGTTCATTGAAGTAGAACTCGGCCGCTTTGTCGTATTCGGTGAAGTCGGCCTCGACTCGCCCGTCAACATAGCGGATCTGCGGAGACGGTTCGATCTTGTCGGCCGAGAGACGCCGGTCGGCGAGGAAGCGGACCAGGTCGGGATACATCTGGTCGAGCGGCTTACCCCACTGGGACGGGCCGCCCGGTCCATAGCGGACGTCGTAGATGGCGGCCACATGGTTCTCATCGGGCAGCGAGAAGTTCCAGACGTGAAGCGTGTAGCTCTCCTCGGCGAGCACCTGGCCTGCGGCCTCCAGGCGCACGGTTCCCCGATAATCGCCGGCAGGGGTGTTCTTGGGGATGTGGAACGTGAGCCAGACGGCCTGGGTGGCGTTGGCCTTAAGGTCGACCGTGCCGGTCGGCAGGAGCGGGTCGGGCCAGAGGCCGGGCCAGCCGTCGCAGCCGGGTTGTTGGGTGGGGAGCAGCCGGTGCCAGGCAGGGACCTCGGACTGATAGTAGCTCGTGGGATAGTCGATCGGCACGTAGCCGACCATCTGGATTTCAGGGGCTGGCAGTTCGGCCTGCGAAGTGGCCGGTGGCGTCGCCCGGACTCGCACCTGGTCGATCTCGCGGCCGGTGCGAAGGGCCAACTGGAGCACTTCGCGCTCGTTGCCGGCGGTGGAGATCTGCAGGAGCTGTTTGCTCGCCGGGGCGGGATCGTCAGGAAAGACCTTCACGACCGAGGCGACCGGCCAGACGGCAAGACTCTCGGAGGTCGGGATCGGCCGGCACTGGAAAGTCGCGATGCGGCCGAGGACGACTTCGGCCAGGGAGACGCCATCGTGCCAGACGGTGCCGGAGGCGGTGGTTGTCAGGTGGATCTGGAACTGGGCGGCGTCGTCGGGCATGGTGAACAGGCCCGAGGTGAGGGTCCAATCGGTGGTTCCGGAGATGCCCTGGGCGAGGCTCGTCATGCCGGAGGTAGCGGCCAGGCTGCCATCGGCCTTGCGGAGGTGCACGTGGACGCGAGCGTCGCCACCACTGAGATTTTCACCCTTGAGCCAGGCCGAAAGAAGATAAGTGGCGCCTGGCCGGATCGGTACGGTCTGGTGCCAGCCTCGCCAGCTTTCGGGCAGGCCTTCAGGAACATCCATGCGAGCGCAGGCGGAGCCGAGATCGGGGCGGCCGGGATCATCGGCGGAGAAACGCACGCCGTCTTTGCCTTCGGCGGGGCCTGTGGGCCTCCACGCTTCCGGAAGCGGCCGGCCTTGTTCAAAGTTGTCGTTGGCCACGAGGTTCGTCAGCAGGCCGGAGGTGACTGGGGGCTGGTCGTCCTTGCCGGGGAGCCGGTTGTCGGCAAAGTAGACGTGGTAACGGGCGACCGTCTGCGCGGGAGTCTGACCCTGGAAGAGGAGTGCGCTGCCGGCGAAGGTGTGAGGGACTATTTTGTCGCCAAGGGCGACCCGGATCGAATCCAGTTCGAGCCGTCCCCGGGCCCGGCCGTGGATCATGTTGAGGTCGACGGAGATCATCGCCGAGGGCTTGGGCTGGTCGGTGAAGTTGTAGACGGAAACGACGGCCCGGCGATCGGGGGCTTCGCTCGGCCAGTTGGCCGTGTCGGCGTGGCTACCGAGTTCATTGAGCTCGACGCGCTCGACCGCCAGAACGTCGGCACGAACGGTGCCCGGTTCCAGGCAGGTGAGGGAAACATCGTCGAACCAGGCCGTGCCCGTGCCGCGCAGGACGGTACCCAGGCTGAGGAGATTGGCCCCGTCGGGAGCGGTGAATTCGTGGGCAACTTTCTTCCAGTCGAAGGTACCCTGGCCGGCCGCGAGCGTGGGGGCGGAGAGCATGGGGTTCTGGGCGTTACCGATGTGAAGATACCAGCCGGTGAAGCCCTTGACGTCCTCCGCTCGGACCCAGGCCTCGACGCGGTAGCGTGCGCCGGCGTCGATGTGGATGCCGTCTTGCCGGGCGGCGATCCAGGTTTCTTCCGCGCCGGGGGCGACGACCGTTTTGAGGCAGCGCTGGCCCGAGTGGGCTCCTTCGGTGCTCCAAAGAGACTGATGCTGGTCGTCGGCCGCGTCGTGCTTCCAGCCGTCGGGTGTCTCGCCGGAGCCGAGTTCCACCGAACCGTTGACCAGACTGGGGCGGGCCTTCAGATAGTCGGGCAAGAGGCCGGCGGCCGGGTTGTCGAAATAGACGTAGCAGGTCGTGGCGCTCTTGGGCTGGCATTCGGCTGGAAGGACGAGAGATGCCCCGAGGGGAATTGCTCCTTCCTCAATCGCCTGGCCGCCGGGGCTGAAAATGGCAAAGAGGAGCTCGGTGCCATCGGCGGCAGTCACGCGAACCTGACGGGCATCCTGGCCGGCCAGGGCTGCCAGGGGCCCCTGGTCGATCTTCAGTTCGACCGGCGTACCCTCCAGGGGGCCGTCACCGCTGTTGGCAATGGTAACAGGGAGACGGGCCCGCCAGTACTGGCCGCCATCGAGGGCCAACGGGTGTTGCCAGTCGGCGGCGGGTGCGGGCAAGGCCTCGAGGGAGGCGGCCAGGGACAGGATTGTGAGGACGAATTTGGAGAAGGCTGGTTTCATGGCTCAACTCTGGGGATATAATCGGGAGCAACTGTCAGATGGAAACGCTTGCGGCGACGGCGTTTGGCACACATGTTCACTGCGCGGTGCATTTGCCCTCGGACAGTCCATGAATTGCCGGACGATGGCCCGCGGCGATTCTGGGGTCGTGTGCAAAGGGGGGGGCGCCACGGTGGCTTCAAGGGGAAAGGTCTTTTCGCATGCTGGTTGAAGGTTGTGGAGCGAGCAAACGGCACCGCTTCAGGAAAGAGTAAAGGGGAACGGGGCGTGGGTCAACAGGCGGGCGATGGAAGAGTGGAGGATGGAGAGAGAAATGGAGATGGGCGGAGGAGAGGAGGGCCGGGGCAGCCAGGGGAGAAAACGATGATCAGCAACGATCGGACAAACATTCGGATAGCCCGGGCTCAAGTTGGATTCGCTGTGGAAGGGGCGTCGTGCAATCTCTGAAGATCATTCTGTTGTGCATGGCCGCAGCCATTGTCTACGGAGTCTGTCATGACCAGGTGACGGCACGGGTCTGCGTCGAGTATTTCACGGTGGGACATGCGGCGATCTTCTGCACGGAGTCACCCACGCTGCTGGCCTTTGGATTTGGGACGATGGCAACCTGGTGGGTTGGCTTGCTCCTTGGCGGGCTGGCTGCAATCGTCTCCCGGGCAGGATCGTGGCCGAAGTTCGATGCCACACATCTGATTCGACCGATAACCTGCCTGCTGATCGTGATGGCAGTCGCCTCGATACTGGCCGGGTTCACCGGTTATCAGCTTGCCGAGGGAAGCGGCTATGTGCTGCCCGAACCGTTTGCGAACCGGGTTCCAAAAGATCGTCACCACCTGTTCTTTGCCGATTCATTGGCACACCTGGCGGCCTATGGATTTGGACTTTTGGGCGGGCTGATTTTGTGTGCTGGGGTGCTCGTCGAACGCCGCCGAATCGCCCGGGCTGCCGATTCCGCCACGGATGGGACGGCCCGCACGGATTCTCTCTTCGGCCACTGGGTGATTACTATCAGTCGTTGGACTGCCAGAGCGATCAGCCTCCCTCTCCTGGTTCTCCTGGTTCTTGTTACCCTGGGCGACGGCGTACCGAACCTGCTCACGGCACCGCTGCGAGTAAGGCTGTTCGTCGCAGTTGTGTTGATGGTGCTCGTTGGCCTGATTCTCGCCTGGAAGAGGGAAGGACTCGGCAGTCTGCTGATCCTTGGCGGGCTGGTCTTGTTTGCCGCATCCGGTGAGAGATTCCTGATGGGCATCGTGCTGGCGCCGTGGCTGGTTACGGGGCTGTGCTATCTGGTGTGTTGGTTGGGAGAACGCCGGTCCAAAGGCATGCAGGAACTACCGTCACCTGCACCGCGAACCGTTGATGATGAACCGAATATAGGGGCCGGAACGTGACATTCCTCCGGGGCATGCAGGCAATGACGCGACTTTCCGCACTGTTCCTGGCATGGGTTCTGCCGGCCGCCTTGTCGGCCACGGAAGACAACGACCAACGGACCATGGCCGACATGGCCCAGCGCGTCCAACGGCCGGCTGGGTTTCCTCAGCCGTCGGCGGTCTGTTTTTCCAGTCGCTGGCGGCATCCGGCCAACGCCCAGGATCCGCATGACACTTTCCAGTCGGCAGCCGATTTTCACGCCACCGGCTTCTACTGGATTAGCGGCGATTGCCAGGCCTGGTTCGAAGAGATCAAACGCCGCGGCTATCCGTTCCAGGGATGGCTGAGCACGATCCTCCCCGACAAGCTGTTCGGCAACACGCGGCAGCAGGGTCGGATTCTCAATGAAGAGGGCGACCTGGTCACGGGTCCCTGGATGCTGGCCTTCCAAGGCTGGTGGGGCTGTATGAACAGCCCCGAGTACCGCGCGGTCTACCTCGATTACGTGAAGATGTATATCGACGCCGGGGCCGATCTGCTGCAGATGGACGATCCGGGTGAGAACTACACGGCCATTCAGTGGGGCGGCTGCTATTGTCCCTATTGCAGGGAGAAGGCTGCCCGGTTGGGCAAGTCGCCCCCGGAGATCCAGAAGGAATCGACCGAAGAATTCTATCGCTGGATTTGCGGCCAGATCGATGCCTATGCCGGGCGGCACGTGCCGTTCTCGTGCAACAGCCATCCGGGCAACAAGTACTTCTTCGATTTTGCCTTCGATTTTGGCCTGGCGGAGCTGGCCGAGGGGCAGGCCCGGCCCGAGGCTCTCTATCGCGCGGTGCGCGATGCCGAACAGCGCGGCAAGGTACAGATGTTCACCTACGTGTCGACCAGCTTGGCGCGGACGCGGGCCGCCATAGGTTTGGCCTATGCCTGCGGCACGCAGATCATCGTGCCGTGGGATGTCTACATCGCCACAGGCGCGCCGCGCTACTTCGGCAAGCCTGAAGAGTATGCGGACCTATACGGCTTCGCCCGTGCCTCGGCCCGCTACCTCGATGGTTACGAGGATGCGGCCGTCGTGTTGCCCCACGGGGCCGACGCGCGCTTCGAGCATTTGCCCGTCGCCGTCCGCGGCGGATCGAACGAACTGAGCCTCTTTCTACGGGCGATACCGGGCCAGGCCGATGCGCCGGTCGTGATTCATTGCGTCGATTCCAGCGAGCAGCCTCGGCCGTTTCATCTGGACTTCGACCCGGCCCGGTTCTTCGGCGACCGGCCTGTGACGATCGACTTCATCGCGCCGGCGCCGTACGAACGGGCCACCCACCAGAAGGCCGAGCAGACGAGGGATTTTGCTCCCTTGGCGGTTACCGAGCGACTGGCGGCCGGCTATGTAACCGGCTGCGATGTGCCGGCCGTCGCGCCGTGGGGGCTCGTGGTGATTGCCCCCGACCGAGCGGCGGCGCGAGCGGTTTGGCCCCCGGATGTTCTCCCCGACGATGCCACTGGCTACACGTCGCGTCTGCAGGTGCGGATAGCGTGCGCCACGCCCGGCGTCACGGTTCGCTATACCCTCGACGGCAGCGAGCCGAATGCCGACTCGCAAGTCTATGAACAGCCCGCGGTGCTGACTGCCGCAACAACCGTGAAGGCTCGTGCGTACGTCGATGGCCAGTCCAGCAGCACAACCGCCACAACGTTCCGACCGGCCTCGCTGCGCACGCCGAGTTTGCCCAATGCCTCGCCGGGCCTATGTCTGGCCGAGAAGTATCGGTTGCGCACAGTCAAGCTGTGGGAGTGAATGATCGTGGAAGGACTGCTTGCGAAATCTTCGGTCGCCGCTCAAACTGACCCGAATATTCAGCTCGTTTCCCCAAAGAGGATCCGAACAGGACCTCGTTGACAATGGAAAGGCCCATCCGACCATGAGACCCCTGTTTGCCCTCCTATGCGTTTTTGCGGCCATCGCCGGCCACGATGTCATGGCGTTGGGCGGCGACAAGCCCAACATCGTCTTCTTCCTGGTCGACGACCTCGGCTACGCCGACTGCGGCTTCAACGGCGGCAAGGACATCCTCACGCCGAACATCGACAAGCTGGCCGGCGGGGGCACGGTGCTCGAGGCGCACTACGTGCAGCCGGTGTGTTCGCCGACGCGTGCGGCCCTGATGACGGGACGCTACGCAACGCGGACGGGCGTGTACACGGTTGTCCGCCCGCACGCCGAGTGGGGATTGCCCCTCGAGGAGCGGACCCTGGCCGACGCGCTCAGGGCGGCGGGATATGAGACTGCCATCACCGGCAAGTGGCACCTCGGCGAGTTCCAGCCCGCCTACTGGCCGACGGCGAGGGGATTCGACCACCAGTACGGGCACTATTTCGGCGCGATCGACTACAACACGCACATCCGCGACGGCTACCACGACTGGTACCGCGACGACCAGGAGCTGAAGGAAGAAGGCTACAGCACGCACCTGATCGCCCGCGAGGCCTGCCGCCTCATTGCCGAAAAGGACAAGTCGAAACCGCTGTTCCTCTACGTGCCATTCAACGCGGTGCATGGGCCGCTGATGGTGCCCGAAGAGTACATGGAACCGTACGGGGCGCTCGAGGGCCGGCGCCGCGTGCTGGCGGGTATGCTGGCGGCTGCGGATGAGGCCGTGGGACAAATCGTTGCGGCGCTGGAGAAGTCGGGCCTGCGAGAAAACACGCTGATCGTGTTTTCGGCCGACAACGGCGGCCCCAGGCCCGGCAACAACGCGCCGCTGCGCGACTTCAAGGGAACCATCTACGAAGGGGGCGTGCGAGGCTGCGCCTTTGCGAACTGGCCCGGCCACATCCCTTCGGGCGTGCGGATCAAGGAACCGATGCACGTGGTGGACTGGTACCCGACGCTGGTGAGGCTTGCGGGGGGCTCGCTCGAGCAGCCATTGCCGCTGGACGGCAAGGACGCCTGGCCGATGCTCACGGAGGGTGCGCCTTCGCCGCACGAGGCGATTCTTTGCGTGCAGTCCCCGGAGCGGGGAGCCGTGCGGATGGGTGACTGGAAGCTGATCGTCAATGGCGCCAGACCCGTCCCCAAGACGAAGGCCAAGGCCCGAGCCAAGGCGGCAACGAGCCCCGCCCCGAAGGACGGAATCGAACTGTACAACCTGGCGGAGGACATCGGCGAGCAGGAGAACCTGGCCGAGCAGGAACCGGAGCGCGTGGCGGCAATGCGGCGGAAGCTCGCCGAGCTGTTGAAAGATGCCGTGCCGCCGGGCGGCGCGCAGGAAGAGGCCGGGCAGTGACGAGGGATGAAACAAAAGGAGAAGATTGACCATGGGCATGTTCGACACGGTTGGAACGGCGTCGGTTCCTGGGGTGCGCAAGGACAGCACGCTCCGCAAGCTGGCGCGGATGAACCAGTCGCTGCGGCACGAGGAACCCGACCGGGTTCCGATCAGCGACTTTTTCTGGGGCGGCTTCACGCGGCGCTGGCGGCACGAACTGGGGCTGCCGGACGACGCCAGCCCCTACTACCACTACGACCTGGATTGGATCGCGACGGTGCCCAACATGGACCCGTGGATCCGCCCCTTCGAGACCCTGCGCGAGACGGCCGAGGAGGTGGTGGTCAAAACGGGTTTCGGGGCGGTGATGCGGAAAGTGTTCGACTGCCCGATGCCCGAGTTCATCGGCTGGGACATCGATACACTCGAGAAGCTCGAGGCGGCCCGGTTCGATCCCCCGGACGATTCGCGGCGGTTCTTCTCGGTGGGCGACAACCAGATTGCCGGGGTGGGTGACGGTTTCGAGCGAAACTCGCCGGCCTGGGTGGAGACGGCCAAGTCGCTGTGGCCTGACTTCCCGGTGTACGGCAGCATGATCGAGTGTTCGGAGTGCATGACGCGGCTGGTGGGCCCGCAGAACCACCTGACCTGGATGGCGCTGGAGCCGGAGCGGTTCGGGGCGGTTCTGCGGCGGGTGGGGCAGTTCTACCTGGAATGTGCGAAGGCGGCGATGGATGCGGCCGGTTCCTGGCTGGACGGCTTTGTGATCTGGGGGGACGTGGCCTACAAGAAGGCCACCTTCATGCGGCCGGACTACTGGCGCGAGCACTACATGCCGTGGGTCCAGGCGATCGCCGCGGAAGCCCATCGGCGCGGCCTGCCGGTGATCTACCACGGCTGCGGCAACGTGAAGGCGATCTTCGAAGACTACATCGAGGCGGGCATCGACTCGTTCAACCCGCTGGAGGTGAAGTCGGGTATGGACGCGGTTGAGCTGCGCCGGCAGTGGGGACACCGAATCGGCTTCTGCGGCAACAGCGATATCCAGGTCTGGGAACGGGGCAACCGGGACGAGATCCGGCGGGAGGTGCTGCGCAAGCTGAACGCGGCCCGTGGCGGCGGGTTCATCTTCCAGTCCGATCATTCCGTGTCGAGCGCCGTCTCGGGCCATACCTACGACTACATCATCAAACTGGTGCGCGAGTACGGCCGGTACCCGCTTCAACTGGGCGAATTTGAGGAGGCGTGCTGAAATGAAACGCTATGGGATGGTGATTGGGCTGCGGCCCGAAAAGGTCGACGAGTACAAGCGGCTCCACGCCGCCGTCTGGCCGGACGTGCTCAAGAAGATCGAGGATTGCTGCATCCGCAACTACTCGATCTACCTGCGGGTGCTGGACGACGGTCAGCCGTACCTGTTCAGCTACTTCGAGTACCACGGCAGCGATTTCGCGGCCGACATGGCCCGCATGGCCGCCGATGAAACCACCCAGCGCTGGTGGGCGGAGTGCGAGCCGTGCCAGAAGCCGCTGGCCAACCGCGCCGAAGGGGAGTGGTGGGCCAACATGGAAGAGGTTTTCCACACGGAGTGAATGGTTCTGTCAGCCCAAGATAACGACCGAAGCGACGTCTTTTCCGTCCGACTTGCGGCCGGCCCAGCCGGCATCGAGGCCTCGCTACGGACTCGGCCCCCCGGCCGCTCTGCGGCGGGTCCTGAGTGAACAAAGAGCCAAAACCTGACCAGGGAGAAAAAGACCATGACTGCTTTCATCCTCCGGCCTGTGCCGGCTGTTCTCGTGGTGATGGGGATGGTGCTGATGCTGTTGCCGGCCAGGCCCGGCCCGGCGGCTGAAAAGACCGCTCTGGCGGTCCCGGCTTCGTCAGCGGCCTCCGCCCAGCCGGCCGATCCGGAGCCGTGGCTCACCCCCGACCCGGCGGCGATGAAGCGGTGGCAGGACATGCGTTTCGGCATGTTCATCCACTGGGGACCGGTGAGCCTGACCGGCTACGAGATCGGCTGGTCGCGCGGGGCGCAGACGCCGATCGAGGAGTACGACAACCTCTACAAGAGGTTCAACCCGACGGAGTTCAACGCCGACGAGTGGGTGGCGGTGGCCAAGGCGGCGGGGATGAAGTACATCGTGTTGACCACCAAGCACCACGACGGTTTCTGTATCTTCAACACGAAGCAGACCGACTACCACATCATGAACAGCCCCTTCGGCCGCGACGTGACGAAGGAGCTGGCGGAGGCGTGCCGCCGGGCAGGGCTCAAGTTTGGCACGTACCACTCGGTTTGCGACTGGCACCATCCCGACTTTCCTCTGACCAGTCCCGGCGGCGAAGTCAAACGCGAGAAGTCCGACATTGCCGCCTACCGCCGCTATCTGCGGGCCCAGGTGACCGAGCTGATCACCCAGTACGGGCCGCTTTCGGTGATGTGGTTCGACGTGCCCCAGGAGTTCGACCGCGCCGAGGGCTCGGAGAACGTCCGCATCTGCCGCACGCTCCAGCCCGACATCCTGGTCAACAACCGCGCCGGTGCCGGCATGGGCGACTACGACACGCCGGAGCAGCGTGTCGGCGGCTTCAACATGGAACGCCCCTGGGAAACCTGTATGACCATCTGCCGGCAGTGGTCGTGGAAACCGGACGACAAGATGAAGACCCTGCCCGAATGCCTGCAGACCCTGATCCGCACCGCCGGCGGCGACGGGAACCTGCTGTTCAATGTCGGCCCCATGGCCACCGGCCAGATCGAGCCGCGGCAGGTCGAGCGGCTCAAGGAGATGGGCCAGTGGCTGACGAAATACGGCGAGAGCATCTACGGTACCCGCGGCGGACCCTACAAGCCGGCCAGGCACGTGGTCTCCACCCGCAACGGCCAGACGGTCTACCTGCACGTGCTCGGCTGGCCCGAAGACGTGCTCAAGCTCCCCCCGCTACCGGCCAAGGTGGTCGGGAGCCGGGTGCTGACCGGCGGCGAGGCGGTGGTGAGGCAAACCGCCGAGGGAATCGAGATCAGCGTGCCCAAGGCCGACCGCCGGGAGATCGACACCGTGGTGGTGCTGGAGCTCGACAGGCCCGCCATCGACATTCCGCCCATTTCCGTCTCCAGCCTGGGGCAGTCGCTCGGCGAAGGGAAGAAAGCGGCCGTCTCCAACGTCTACCAGGAGAACAACCACTACGGCGCCGCCATGGCCGTGGACGGCGACGAGGAGACCCGTTGGGCGACCGACGCCGCCACCGGCGCCTGCTGGCTGGAGGTGGACCTCGGCAAGCCGGAATTGATCGACCACGCCCTGATCGACGAGTGTGTCGAATTCGGCGTTCGCGTGAAGACCTTCGAACTCCAGTACAAGGACGGCCAGGAGTGGAAAACCTTCCACCGTGGCCAGGGCATCGGCCCCAAGCGCGAAGTGAAGTTCGCCCCGGTCACCGCGGGCGCCGTCCGCCTGAATATCACCGACGGGAGCGGCGGACCGACGATCAATGAGTTCCAGTTGTTTGCGCCGGCAAAGCCGAAAACGGCGCCGTGAAAGGGTTGAATTCAGACCATGAAACGCCTCCTTCTCATTGCCTCGCTGCTGTTAGGGACGCCCTGCGCGGCCGCCCCTGCCGCCGATCCCGCCACCACCCTATGGTTCGATAAGCCCGCAACTTCGTTTCACCAATCGCTGCCGCTGGGCAACGGGCGGATCGGCGCCATGGTCTTCGGCGGCCTGGGCGAAGAACGGATCGTCCTCAACGAAAACTCCGTCTGGTCCGGCTCGCGAGACGACGCCGATCGGCCCGACGCGCACCGGGTGCTGCCCGAGATCCGCCGGCTGTTGCTCGATGGCAAGAACCTCGATGCCAACCAGCTCGCCAACCCCAACTTCACCTGCCAGGGGCAGGGCTCGGGCCAAGGCCAAGGCGCCGCGGTTCCCTTCGGCTGCTACCAGGTGCTGGGCAACCTCCGGCTGAGGTTCGGCCAGACGGCGGACGGGCCGTCGCTCCGCTGCGCAAGCGGCCACCGGGCATGGTCGGCCGAGCAGGAAATCGGTTCCTCGACGGACCGCGATTTGCAGACCAAGTGGTGCGTGATTCACGGCGGGCGTCCCGTGGTCTGGCAGCTTGACGCCGGCCCGCAGGCCGTGGCGCCGGCCCGGTACCACCTGACCTCGGCCGAGGACGTGCCGGACCGCGACCCGCGGAGCTGGAAACTGGAAGGCTCGGCCGACGGCAAGGCATGGAGGCTGCTCGACGAGCACGCGGACGAACCACTGTTTGCGAAGCGCCACGAGACGCGGTCTTACCAGATCGCCGGGCCGGCCAGCTTCCGCCACTTCCGATTCACCTTCCTGCCCAACCCTGGAATCACGCACTTCCAGGTGGCCGAGATCGGGCTTGACGGTGTCGCACCGCCGAATGTGGCGAAGGTCGACGCCGAGGAATACTCGAGGACCCTTGACCTGAAGACGGCCCTGGCGACCGTCTCCTACAGGACGGGCGGAGTGCGGTTCACCCGCGAGCACTTCGTCAGCGCTCCCGACGAGGTGTTCGTCTCTCGCCTGGCGGCCGACCGGCCGGGCTCGCTGTCGTTTGCCGTGGTGCTCGACCGGCCGGAGCGGTTCGAGACCACTGCGTCGGCCGAGAACGAACTGCTGATGACCGGCTCGCTTGACGACGGCCGCGGTGGACGCGGGGTGAGCTATGCGGCGAGGCTGCGAGTTCTCGCCCGCGGCGGCTCCGTCAAGGCCGAGGAGGGCTCGCTGGCCATCGAGGGCGCCGACGAGGCCGTGCTCCTCCTGGCGGCCGCGACCGATTACCGCGGTTTCGCTGGCCGGCAGTTGAGCGACCCGGTGGCCGCAACGGCCGGCGACCTGGAGCGGGCGGCCAAGATGTCTTTCCAGGAGCTCCGCGAGGCACAGGCTGCGGACCACCAGCGCTACTTCGACCGGGTTGAGTTGGACTTGGCGGCCACGGACAACAGCCGACTGCCGACGATCGAGCGGCTGGCCGGGTTTGCCCAGGGCGCCGACGATCCGACCCTGGCGGCGCTGTATTTCAACTTCGGTCGATACCTGCTGATCAGCAGTTCGCGTCCCGGAGGGTTGCCCGCCAACCTGCAAGGCATCTGGGCCGAGGAGATCCAAACGCCCTGGAACGGCGACTGGCACCTGGACATCAATGTGCAGATGAACTACTGGCCGGCGGAGGTGTGCAACCTTTCGGAGCTGCACGAGCCGCTGCACAAGCTGATCGCATCGCTGGTGGAGCCGGGGCGAAAGACGGCCCAGGCCTACTACAACTCGCGGGGTTGGGTGGCGCACGTGATCACCAACCCCTGGGGATTCACCTCGCCGGGCGAAAACGCCGGCTGGGGCGCCACGGTGAGCGGCTCGGCCTGGCTCTGCCAGCACCTCTGGGAGCACTACGCCTTCACCCTCGACCGCGAGTTCCTCATCTGGGCATACCCAATCCTGAAGGAGTCGTCGCTCTTCTACCTCGACAACCTCGTCGAGGAGCCGCGGCACAAATGGCTGGTGACAGGCCCCTCGAATTCGCCGGAGAACCGCTTCGTGCTGCCCGATGGCAAAGTTGCTCATGTCTGCCTCGGCCCGACGATCGACATGCAGCTCCTGCGCGAGCTGTTCGGCAACACTGCCCGGGCTGCCGAGATCCTGGAAATCGACCCCGACCTGCGGGCGGAGCTGCTCGAGAAACGCGCCCGGCTGGCGCCGAACCAGGTGGGCCCCGACGGCCGCCTCCAGGAATGGCTCGAGCCGTATCCCGAGCCGGAACCGACGCACCGCCACACGTCACACATGTACGGGCTGCATCCCTACTACGAGATCACGCTCCGCGGCACGCCCGAGCTGGCCGCTGCCTGCCGCAAGTCGCTCGAGCTCCGCGGCGACAAGAGCAACGGCTGGGCCCTGGCCTGGCGGGCCAATTTCTGGGCCCGGCTGGGCGACGGCCAGCGCGCCTACCAGTTGCTCCAGGAGCTCCTGCACCTGACTGGGGAGGAGGTCTTGAATTACACCGGGCAGGGCGCCGGCACCTACGCAAACCTGTTCGACGCCTGCCCGCCATTTCAGATCGACGGGAATTTTGGCGGCTGCGCCGGCATTGCCGAGATGCTGCTCCAGTCCCACGCCGGCGAGATCGAGCTGCTCCCCGCGCTCACGATGGCGTGGCCGGCCGGTAGCGTCAAGGGCCTCTGCGCCCGTGGCGGTTTCGAAGTCGACATCGCCTGGAACCAGGGTAAGCTCACCGCGGCGACCGTGCGAAGCCGCGCCGGCACCGCGGCCAAGATCCGCTACCGCGATCGCGTGCAGCAGGTCACGCTGCGTCCCGGCGAAAGCACAACGATCACGGGAGAATGAAAGGCATGGGCTGACGAAGGTCAAGTTTAAACCGAAGTGAAGGGCCCCGAAGGAGGCCCGCCCTGAGGTTGCTCGCCGCCATTCGCAAGGCCCAGACTGCTTGACGGGTGGCAAAGGGGGTCGATAATGGGCCTTCGAGGAACCGCAAGCCGATTGCAGACCGCGGCGTCGAGTCCCCCTTGGAAATCGTCGCTCCACCCACGGAGTAGAGAGGAAACCCATGAAAAGAACACACCTGACGTGGCTGGTCCTGTGCGCGGTGATGACGGGGTACCTTGCCGCCTCGGCAGGCGAACCGGAGCGGCGGCTTCCGTTGCGGGAGTATCGCGACAAAATGAAGGCGGGCTGGATCGGCCAGATCATCGGTGTGAGTTGGGGTGCGCCGACCGAGGGCCGATTCCAAACGATCATCCCGATGGAAAAAATGCCCCCATTCTCGGAGGACCTGGTCAACGACGCCTTCGGCCAGGACGACCTCTACGTGGAAATGACCTTCCTCCGCTCGATGGAGCTGTACGGCATAGACGTACCGATCCGGCAGGCGGGGATCGACTTTGCCAATAGCCGCTACCCGCTCTGGTGCGCCAACGCCGCGGGGCGATCCAACCTCCGCAGGGGGATCGCTCCGCCCGACTCCAGCCACCCCCAGTTCCACAACTGCGCCGGGGCCATCGACTACCAGATTGAGGCCGATTATGCGGGGTTGATTGCCCCGGGAATGCCACAAATCGTGATCGGCATGGGGGAGAAGTTCGGCCGGCTGATGAACTACGGCGACGGGATGTACGCCGGGCAGTTCATGGGCGCCATGTATGCCGAGGCGTTCTTCGAAACGGATCCCATGCGACTGATCGAGGCCGGGCTGCGGGCGATTCCCGCCCAGTCGATGTACGCGGAAATGGTCCGCGACATGATCCGCTGGCACCAGGACAACCCGGACCAGTGGGAGAAAACCTGGTCCCTGGCCGAGAAGAAATACAACCAGGACCGCAACTACAACATCAGCGCACTGGACGTGAAACGGGAAGGGGCCTGGGTACTGATGGGCCTGCTTTACGGAAAGGGAGACCTCGACCAGTCGATGATCATTTCCACTCGCTGCGGCTTCGACAGCGACTGCAACCCTTCGTCGAGCGGCGGAGTGCTCTTCACCACCCGCGGGCTGGCGAACCTGCCGGACCGCTACTGGAAGCGGCTCGACGAGAAAGCGATTTTCAGCCACACCGCCTACAATTTTCCGGCGCTGCTCGAAGTATGCGAGAAACTGTCGCGGGAAGCCCTGGCCAAGACAGGCGGGCGGATCGAACGCGACGCCCAGGGCGAAGAGGTGATGGTGATCCCGGTCCGCGCCCCCCAGCCCAGCCCCTTCGAGAACCTGAAACAGCCCGGTCCCATCGCCGACAGCCGCTACGCGCCGGAGGAGATGGCTCAGATCACGGCTGGACTCAAATTCGAGCTGGCCGAGTTCGCCCCCGGCTGGGCGATCGAGAACTGCGGGCCAGACATGGACCCCGGCCTCAAGGACCGCTGGGGAGGAAAAGAGAAGGTATTTGTCACCCATCCGCTCGACCGCACCACCGGCTGCTCGCTCACCAGGACGGCGGAAATCCCAGGCGATAAGGCGACCGCGCTCCGCCTGGAGGTTGGTCACCATCCCGA
>CAYSCH010000049.1:19051-21063 GCA_964429355.1 uncultured Planctomycetaceae bacterium
GCTGCGCAAACCCGTCGATACCGCCACCGCTCCCGACGGCTGGCTCAGCACCGAGGTCGACCTGTCGTCCCTGGCCGGCAGACGGGTCAAGCTGGAACTGGTCAACGAACCGACCGGCTGGAGCAACGAGGCCGGCTACTGGAGCAAGATCGAGATCACGAGCCAATGACGGCCGTCAACAGCACAGCCGTCTTGGGAATCGCGCGCCGGGGCCCACTTCACGCCGCTTCACCTCGCACAGGAGCGAACTGGCTCAGGCGGATCATCCGGAGCATGGCACCGCTCTGGTCATGGAATCGGACTAATCCTCACGAAGCCATCGACAATCCGTCAGGCTCAAGGTGCCGTGGAGAAATGCCGAAAGTCTTATCGTGATCCGACAAAATAGGGATTCTGGGCAAAATAAACCGGCGGGCCCGTGCGGAAGCGCTCTCGTGGAGCGTCGATCCGGTGTGGACCGCAGAGAATCCTGACCACCTTCTCCCTGCCAGCGGAAGACCGATGATCGCGATGTCAACGACGGAATGCACTTCCTCTCATGAAGTCACACAAGCGGCCCAGAAGCGGCTTCACGGCGTCCATCACCCCAACATTCGACGACTTACCTGCCAGTGCGACGAACGGGGTACTCTCTACTTGCGGGGTCGTGTGTCGAGCTATTATCAGAAACAGCTTGCCCAAGAGGCTGTTTCGGGTCTTGCCGGTGTCGCCGAAGTCGTGAACCAAACCGAGGTGGTCGACATCTCGTTTGCCTCGCCCGCCCTGGCATGAGCCCCGGATAGCATCTCCCTGAGCCGAGCGAAGGTAGTCCCGCCGAGTGACACGTCTCTGAGCATTGGCGGATGGACTGGGAACAGAATCGCGGTGGCAAACGCTCCGGATACGCGAAGATGCTCGATATTCTGACTGGCCAATCGTGACTCACTCTCCCATGACGGTCACCACGATCGTCCGCCGCCGCGGCTTGATGTCGCATTCCAGGTGAAAGACCTGCTGCCAGGTGCCCAAGGCCATTTCGCCCTCGGTAACCGGCACCGAGAGGGATGGTCCCAGGAGCGTGGCCTGGAGGTGCGAGTGGCCGTTGCCGTCGTGCCAGGCCTGTTCGTGGCCGTAGTTGCGGCTGGGCGGGATGAGCTTGTCCAGGATCTCCGGCACGTCGCGCTGAAGCCCGGGTTCGAATTCGATCATCCCAACCGCCCCCGTGCTGCCCAGGTTGAACACGTGGACTACCCCGGTCTCGATTCCGGACCGAGTTACCACATGGGCTACCAGATCGGTGATGTCGTGCATGTCGCGATGCCCGCTGGTTTCAATGGAGAGCCGTTCCTGGTGAACCATGGGGGGGTGTTCTCCTTTCACAAGATCGCGTCTGTCGGGGCGAATACTGCTGAATGGCCTTGCGTGATTCCCAGAGGCAATTGCCGCAAGGCGCAGGAGAGCTCGATGGGAACGGGGCTGACAGAGTTCGCGGCAAACCACGGATGGAACGCGAGCGCGGGGCAAGCCCACGCGGCTATCTTCCGAACAACCATTTTTTCAGGGAATCACGCAAGGCCATTTGGGTGCTGTACGGAACACGCTGATTCTAGCGGATCCCCCCCCGCCAGCCCAAGCCCGTGACAGACCAGCCGGTTGCCCGAATTGCAGACCCAGCGTACGTTCTTGAGAGGGGATGGAATGGTGGAATATGCCGCAAGACAGCTTTCCGACACCGACTTTGAGGCGTTGGACTCGCTGTCCTTCCGCCTGGAGAACAGCCTGATGGAACTGATCGACAGTCTCCAACGCAAGCGGCGAGATGGCAACTGGATGGACTCATTCGCAGATGGAGACCCATGAGCGATCATTGGCGTGCACCATTCCATCCTTCCACCGTTCCGCTCGCCATCTCTGAAACCCTCACCCATCCCATGGCCGCCCCACCCCTGCTCCGCCTCGAATCGGTTCATAAGATCTTCCAGATGGGAGAAGTGGCCGTTTGTGCGCTCGACGACGTCTCGCTGGAGATCCGC
>CAYSCH010000049.1:21073-26701 GCA_964429355.1 uncultured Planctomycetaceae bacterium
GGTGATGGTGGGGCCGAGCGGTTCGGGCAAGTCGACGATTTTGAACATCGTGGGCGGACTCGATACGGCCACCACGGGGCGCGTGTTCTTTCGCGACCGGGAGATGACATCCTTCACTCCCTCCGAGCTGACCCTGTATCGCCGCGACACGGTCGGATTCGTCTTCCAGTTCTACAACCTCATACCCAACCTTTCCGCGCGTGAGAACGTCATGGTCTCCACTGAGATCAGCAAGAATCCGCGCGATGTGGACGATGTTCTCAAGCTGGTGGGGTTGGAGGAGCGGCTGGATCACTTTCCCGCCCAGATGTCGGGAGGCGAGCAGCAACGGGTGGCGATCGCCCGGGCCCTGGCCAAGAATCCCGACCTGCTCCTCTGCGACGAACCGACCGGGGCCCTCGATTTCGCCGCAGGCAAACATATTCTGCGACTGTTGATCGATCTCAAGAAACAACTGGGCAAAACGGTCGTTCTGATCACCCACAACGGGGCTATCGCTCAGGTGGCCGATCGTGTGATCCGTTTGCGCAGCGGCCAAGTCGTCGAAGTCAAGGAGAATCCAGAGCCGCTTCCACCCGAAGAGGTGACCTGGTGAAGATTCTGGATCGAAAACTGCGCCGCGAACTCTGGGCCAATCGTTGGCTGCTGCTGGCAGTCCTCGGTATCATCGTCTTGGGCGTGGCTTGTTTCGTTGCCATGGGGTCGTCCTACAACAATCTCACGACGGCCAAGGCACGTTACTATCGCCAGTGCCGGATGGCCGATTTCTCGATCGAACTCAAGAAGGTGCCGGAAGCCAACCTGCGGCCTGTTGCCGAGTTGCCCGGTGTCGCCCAAATCCGGCCACGAATCCAGTTCTTCTCGACAGTCGATCTGGACACGGCGTCCGAACCGCTCAATGCTCTGGTCCTTTCCATGCCGGATCGGCATGAGCGGGTGCTGAACGACATCGTGCTCGAGCGAGGCGGCTACTTCACCGATCGGCGGGACAATGAAGTGATCGTCAACAACGCTTTCGCTGAAGCCCACAATCTGGCGCCTGGCGACTGGGTCCGGCTCGTGCTCAACAATCGCAGCCAGGAGCTGTACATCGTCGGCACGGGAATCTCCAGCGAATTCGTCTACATGCTCGCCCCGGGAACCATCGTGCCCGACCCCAGACATTTTGGCGTGTTCTTCCTCAAGCAGAGCTACGCGGAGGATGTTTTTGGTTTCGACGGGGCGGCCAACCAGGTTCTCGGCCGGCTCGCGCCCGACTCACCGTGGACGACGCAGGAGACCCTCGATCGGGCCGAGCAACTGCTGGCCGATTTCGGCGTGTTCACAACGACACCGCTCGAAGATCAAGCGTCGAACAAGTACCTCAGCCAGGAGATAGAAGGCCTGTGGTCGTTTGCAGTGTTCATGCCGACGATCTTCCTTGCCGTTGCGGCCCTGGTCCTGAACGTCTTGCTCACCCGGTTGGCCGAACAGCAGCGAACCGTTGTGGGCACGCTCAAGGCGCTGGGCTACAGCGATGGCCAGGTTTTCCGCCATTTTCTCAAGTTCGCGCTGGTCGTTGGGCTGACGGGCGGTTTGGCCGGCTGTGCCTTCGGCTACGTGTTGGCCGAGCTGATGACGATGCTGTATCAGACGGTTTTCGAGTTCCCCGAGCTGCACAACCATTTCTACCCGGGGCTGATGGTCGCCGCCATGTCGATCAGCCTGGCCTGCGCCGTCGTGGGGAGCTTTCGGGGAACTCGGGCCGTTCTGCGGTTGAAACCTGCCGCGGCCATGCGTCCCAAGCCGCCGAAACGCGGCAGCAAGATATTTCTCGAACGCATGCCGGTCTTGTGGAACCGGCTGAGCGTCGGCTGGCGAATGGTGTTTCGCAGCGTAGTGCGGAGCCGTCTGCGGTCGCTGGCGGGCATCTTCGCGGCTGCCATGGGCGCGGCGGTCTTGTCGTGCGGGTTCATGCTGATCGATGCAACCTATTACCTGATCGATTTTCAGTTTCGTTGGCTACTCAAGAGCGATGTCGAACTGACCTTCGTCGACGAATGCGGACCAGATGCACTGCGGGAAGCGGCCCGGCTGCCGGGCGTTCAACTGGCCGAGCCGATTCTCAACGTATCGTGCACGTTCGAGAACGGACATTTCCGGCATAAGGGCGCTGTGACGGGACTCCAGGCCGGAGCCACGCTGACCGTTCCCAGAGACACGCAAGCACGGCCCATCCGTATTCCGTCCGTGGGTCTGGCCATGAGCGGCAAACTGGCGGAGATTCTCTATCTCCAGCCGGGCGACATGGTCACCATGCGTCCCACGAAGGGGCTGCGGCACGCACAACAGGTCCCCGTCGTGGAGATCTCCGACAGTTACCTGGGTACGGCCGTCTACACCGACATCGACTACTTGAGCCGCCTCGTCGGCGAAGAGTCTGCCCTCACGGGTGTCCAATTAGCGATGGACACCGACCTGCGAGCGCGGGGGTCTTTCAACGGGCAACTCAAACAACTGCCAGCCATCCAGGGTGTAGCCAATCGGCAATCGATGATCAAGAGCCTCGAAGACACGATCATCTTCAATATGAATGTGTTCATATTTGTACTCGTGGGATTCGCCGGCGTGATCTTCTTCGGCAGCATCCTCAACTCGTCGCTCGTCAGCCTGGCGGAGCGGCAGCGGGAGGTGGCCACGCTGCGGGTGCTGGGCTACGGTCCCTGGCAGATCGGCAGCCTGCTGCTGCGCGAAAGCCTTCTGCTTACCACCATCGGCACGGCGTTGGGAATGCCCATCGGTTATCTGCTCACCGTCGCCGTAGCGATGAGCCACGACTCAGAATTGCTGCGTTTCCCGGTCGTCTCCTCGGCAACAACCTGGGTGATGACGGCGGCCCTGGCTGCCCTTTTCACCGTGCTGGCCTACCTGTTTGTGCAACGGGCGATTCACCGTATGGTTTGGCTGGAAGCCCTGCAGACGAAAGAATAGAAGCAAACGTCCAATCAAGAACGACCAGAAAGGTGGAACGATGGAACAGCGGGGTCGGAGCGGCAAATCAGCATGCCGATTTCTGCCCCCACCTTTCCATCCTTCCAGGAGTCGCTGGGTGAAGTCATGAAAACGACCACTTGGATCCTGATCGTTGCTGCTGTTGTCTGTGTTGTCGTGGGGGTCGGCGCGGCCGTCACGTTGGCACCAGGTGAACCTGTCGACGTTGTGGTTGCCGCCAACGGATCGATCGAGGAATACATCGACGAACGGGCGATCACCCGGCTCCCGCGAACCTATCTGATTTCGATGCCCTATGCCGCGCGGATCGAGGAAATCGCACTGAGTGAAGGCGATCGGGTGGAGAAGGACAATCCCGACAAACCGCTCGTCCGGATGGTGCCGGAAGACCTGAAGCTCGCAGTCGACGAGGCCGAGGCGGCCGTCGAGCGGCTCGACGCCTCCATTGCCGAGAACCTGAGCAAGGATCTCGAGGAACTCCAGATGCGGCAGTCCTATGAAGTGGTCCGATCGATGCGGGATACGATCAAGGCGGCGGAGACACGCGTCGAGTCCGGCACGGAAAAGAAGGCGTACAACAAACGCCGCTTCGATCGGCTCGACCAGGCCTACAAGAGTGGCGCGATCACCGAGGAAGAGCACGATCGGGTCTATCTCGACTATGTCACCGCCGGCTTCGACCTGGCCCAGGACGAACTCGTCTTGCGGATCACACAAGCTCTAACTGTGGCGATTGAGATCGTTCCGGAGATGATCAACCAGATGGTCAAGGATAAGTCGCTCACGGATGCCGTGCTCAAGAAACAGCGGGCGGAGGCGGCGGCAGCCTTCGAGCAGGTCAAACTGCGCCAACAGCGGGGAACCATCGTCAGCCCCGTGGACGGCGTCGTGCTGCGACGCTATGTGACGGACGAACGCTTTCTCGGCGCCGGCGAACCGCTGCTGGAGATCGGCCGGCTCGAGGATCTCGAAATCGAAGCCGAACTACTCAGCGTCGACGTCGTCGATGCCAAGGTGGGCAACCCGGTAGAGATCTACGGTCCGGCCGTGGGTGACGTTCCCGCCAAAGGCCGGGTGGCCAAGGTCTATCCGGCCGGCTTCACCAAGGTCAGTTCCCTGGGCGTCGAACAGCAGCGGGTCAAAGTGGTCGTGGCCATCGATCATGAAGACCTCCAGCGGCTGACCCAAGAACGCGGCATCCAGGTGGGCTATCGCGTACGCGTGAAAATCGTCACTGCCCAGCGCCAGGGCGCGCTGGTTGTACCCCGATCGTCACTTTTCCGGGGGGCCGACAACCACTGGCAACTGTTTGTCTCCGAGGGAAATCGCGCTCGCCTGCGGATCGTGGAAGTCGGCCTGATGAACGATCGCCTGGCCGAGATCACGTCAGGAGTTCAGCCGGGCGAGAAAGTCATCCGCACGCCCCCCAGCAGTCTGACCGATGGCGGACGGGTGGCCCCCAGGGTGGGCGAGCCATCAGGGGTGGTTACTGGCTCCCCGCCCCCTTCACCTGCATCCGCAGGCTGAAGAGATACTCTTTGGCCGTGATGAACAGGGTCTGCCGGTCCTTGCCGCCAAAGCAGACGTTGGCCGTCCAGCCGGCGTCGACCGGAATTTGGGCGATCTGCTGGCCGCCGGCGTTGAAGACGGTCACGCCCTGACCGGTAAGATAGATATTGCCCTGGTTGTCGATCGTCATGCCGTCCGAGCCCATCTCGCAGAACAGCTGTTTTTCGGCAAGGGTGCCGTCCGGCCGGATCGCGTAGGCGTAGGTCTTCTTTCCCTTGATGTCGGTCACATACAGGACCTTGCCGTCGGGAGTTCCGATGAGCCCGTTGGGCTGTTCCAGGTCGTCGACAACGCGGATGAGCTTCTTTCCATCCGGGGTCACGAAGTACACGCCCTCGACCGTCTGCTCACTGGGACCTCGGTTCCAGTAGTCGCGATTGTAGAAGGGATCGGAGAAGTAGACGCCTCCGTCCGGGCGGATCCAGAGATCGTTGGGAGCGTTGATCAACTTCCCCTGGTAATCCTTGACGACGACGTCGACCTTCTTGTCGGGCGAGATGCGCCAGAGTTCGTTCTTCGCATCGGCGCAGGCCCAGAGGTTTCCTTGGGTGTCGAAGCACAGCCCGTTGGACCGCCCGCAGGGCTCCATGTAGGTGGAGAGCTGGCCGTCGACGGACCACTTGTGGATCCGGTCGTTGGGCTGGTCGGTGAAGTAGACGTTGCCCTCCGCGTCGCAGGCGGGCCCTTCTGTAAACGCGAAACCGCCGGCAAGTTTCTCGACCTTGGCGCCCGGGGCGATGATACTGTTTTCGGCGCCGGCCGTGATCGGGGCATACGAAATCCAGGCCAAGGCCGCAACGCCAGCCACAAGGCCGGCGATTCTGGCGGTTGATCGCGTGTTCATGCTGGTCTCCACATGGATCGAGCGTATCAGGGGAACTTTCGGTACTGGCTCCAGCATCGGTGCCTGGCCTGCGAAAGTCAAGAGCGGAGGGAGCCTCAGGGTGCAACGGCAGAGTCGAGCCTGCCGGTAGAATGGCCCAGGAAGAACCTGAATGACCTTGTATGATTCGCAGAGGGAATTGCGGCAAGGCGCAGGAGAACTTGATGGGACGGGGCCGACAGATT
>CAYSCH010000049.1:26711-35832 GCA_964429355.1 uncultured Planctomycetaceae bacterium
TCCGGGCAGAACACGGACGCAACCCGAGCACGGGGCAAGCCCACGCGGCTATCTTCAGGGTGACGATTTTTCTGCGAATCGTGCAAGGCTATTCAGCTGCGACTGGCCCCCGGGCACGCAAACGGGTACGATTCTCACGGGAAGAGTGCATCCGAATACCCTTCTGGAAGGAATCGCCATGCGGGAAAGTCAGTCGAGTTGTTCTCTGGGAACGATCCGAGGCAATGTGCTGGTGGTCACCGTTCTTCTGGAGGAGATCCGCAATCCGCAGACATCGTACGCCCTCCGCGACGAGATCTTATCCCTGATGAGCGCCGGCGCAATCCAACATGTCGTGATCGACCTGAAATCTGTCAACTTCCTCGGCAGCGTGGGACTCTTGGCATTCCTGGCGGTGCGGCGACAACTCAAGGGGGGCTCGATCGTGCTCTGCAACGTGGCCGAATCAATCCAGGCGATGCTCCAGGTCTGCATGTTGATTTCGAAGGAGCCGGGAAAGACCGCGCCCTTCGATCTGGCCGACTCGGTGGAATCGGCGGTTGCCCGGCTTGCCTGATCGCACCACTGGCGGGCACCGTGCCAGGCCTATTCGAAAGCCGCCAGGTACTCGGCAAGCAGGTCGCGATATAGTCCGGCTCCGGGCCCCGGCAACACCGTCTGTTGCGTTGGGGCGATCTTGGAGGCCAGTTCGCGAGGGTTGCTCTGCGGCTCGGCCAGAACACGAGCGATGGTTGCGGCGCCGAAAGCGCTCATATCCGGCAGGCTCAGGCACGTGACGGGACGGCCCGTCACGTCGGCGAGGATCTGGGGAACGACCGAACTGACCGCCGCCGGCCCTGAAACGACCAGGCGTTTGATCGGCGCGCTTGCCCGGGCAAACCATCGCAGATGCCGCGCCAGCTCGCAGGCCAGTCCTTCAACGACGGCTCGCAGCAGGTGCCTGGCCGAGTGTCCCAGGTTGATGCCGGAGAATTTCGCGCCGGGCGACATGGCGCCGGCAGCCCGTCCACTGTCCATCAGCAGGGGCCAGCAGCGCAGGCCGTCGGCGCCTGGTGCGACCGACTCGAGCTGCTCGTCGAGCTGCTCGCCACGCAGCCCGCTCTGTCCTGCGATCTCCAGCACCCACTGGACCGCCGAACCGCCGTTGCTCAGTGACATCATCTGCCCGTAGAGACCGTCAAACGGGTGCGAGCAGACGAAGGTCCGCTGGGCGATCGGCGGTGCCAGATGTCCCATGGTGGCCAGCAGCACCCAGGCCGTTCCCGTGCCGACCAGCACGTCTCCCTCGCCGATCGCCCCAGCCCCAACAGACGCCGCGTACTGATCGTGGATCGCTCCAGAGACGGGAATTCCTTCCACAAGACCGGTTCGCTCGGCCAGCTCGCCCATCAGGCCGCCGGCCGGTTGGATGGCCGGGATCAGATCGGGAAGTCTTTTGTCATGGATCTTCAGTTGCCTGAGCAGTTCCGGATCGGCATCGCCTAGCCGCGGATTGTAGAGCATGCCGATGGAGAGACTCGTTGGATCATGAGCGCGGCATCCACACAGCCGGCCCACGATCACATCTCCCACGAACCCGACTCCGCCCGCCTCATCCAGTAACTCGGGAGTCTCCTCCTGCAGCCGCAGCAACTGTCCCAAAGCCATCGAGCTCAGGTTGTGGCCGGTGTGGGCCACCAGCCACTCCTCGCCCACCTGCTGCTCGAACTGGCGATCGAACCGGCGGCCCCGGCCGTCGAGCCAACTGATCACCGGCCCCATCGGTTCATCCTGCCCATCGAGCAGTTGCAGCGCCCCGCCTTGGCTCGAGATCCCGATGGCGCGGATTTCCTTGCCCGAAACATTCCCGGCCGCCTCACGGATCGCCTGGCAGGTTGCGTCCCAGATCTGATCGATGTCCTGCTCCACACCGGCATCGGGAGTCGTGGTCCGCAGCACGGGTGCGGAACCCTGGGCGACGATCGTGCCGCGGATGTCGACCACGAGGGCCTTCACATTGGTTGTGCCGAGGTCGAGTCCGAGAAACAACATCTCAGCTACACCTCACAGTAGTCTGCGTCCAGCCATCGGGCGAGCAGTTGCAGCCGCCCAGTCGCGTTGCCGAAGCACAAGGCATTGTGATGCGGTCCGCCCGCCTTGGCATAGGCCGTGAGCCACTGGCGGACATCGGAGCCGGCAATATTCAGTTTGAAATGCGGTACGGCCATCGAAGGGAGCGGGCCGAAATCGGCCACTTCCACACGGCTGACCACGAGCCGCCATCGTCCGGCAGGGCCCAGGGTCAAGGCAAACAGGGTCGCCGGACCGGGCTGGAGGCTGACGACCAGCGCCAACTGGCGGCCGCGAATTCTGGCGATGGGAGCGGGCCGGGCGACCAGGGGGATCTTTCTATCGGTGCGGGCCATCGCTGGGTTGCATTCCCCCATGTGGCTCATAAACAGACCGTTGCCCGCAAAGTCGGTGGTGAAGATCTCGCTGAATGTGGCTGGACGCTGGATCTGGCCGAGCAGCCAGGTTCCGGTCGCCCCGATCAGGTCGCCCTCGCCCCCGAATCCTACGCCTTCGGCCATCAGGCGGCTGATGCCCACGAAGGGGATCGTCTCGGTCCGTTCGTCTTCGCCCAGGGCCATGAACTGATAGCTCAAGGCGTCCAGTTTGTGTTCAGCCACCATCGATCGCAGGGCCAACTCCGCCCGTGCGGTTGTGGCCAGGTCTTCTGGGGTCAAGTCGCCGGCCAGATCGTAGGTTTCGCGGTATTCGGCCACCAGATCGCCCACCTGCGAGTCGCCGGCGCCGGCCGCCCGCTGGTTGAAGTCTTCGATGCTGAGCGTTCGCCAGTGGCAGCCCAGAGTGGCGGCCAAGTGGGTCGTGTCGAGTCCCATGTCGCCCATGCCGGGAAAGGGATACCCCATCAGGCCGAGCCGGGCGCGGCGCAGGCGGCGGGCGGCCGCCGCCGCCAGGAAGAAGTTTTCCAAACCGCCAAGAGGCTCCGCATCGTTCAGGTGACTCGTGACGTACTCGAATCGAACACCACTCCGCAACAGCACATTGCACAGGTCCTGCGTGCCGTGTACGCCATGGTTCGCGGTCATCTTGCCGCCGTCGAAGGTCTCGTCCACCGCGTACAACTCTTGCGTGTTCCAGACCACGATCGGCAGCCTCGTCTGCTGCAATGCCGGCAGCGACAGTTGGCTCGGCGAATAGGTCAGACAGATCACGAGCAAGGCATCCACGCCCTCCTGCTCCAATTGGCGAATCGACCCGTCGATATCCTCGCGGCGATATACCGCCTGGGAAAAATGCACGTCGGCGATCGGCGCCAGGGCCGGCAGCACGGCCTCGCGGAGCCACTTCTCTCGCTCACAGCGCAGTTGGGGAGCCAGGGTCTCGTACAACTGGAGCGTGAGGGCCAACAGCCCCACTCGTGGTTTGGGAAGTTGGGTGTTCACGAAGGTTACTCCAATCGGTGATCGCGCACCGCGTCGGCGACCGGCTTGCCCTGCCTGACAACCTCACAAAGCGCCGCCTGGAAATCGAAGGGGCTGGGAACTTGGATCGCGTTGCGCCCGAAGACAACCCCTCCTGCTCCGGCGGCCACCTCCCGTGCGGCCAGTTCCAACGCCTGGCGCTGTGTGGGCAGTTTTTCTGCCCCCAGGCCGAACACGGGGACGGGGCAACTGCCGGTGACCGCGGCGAAGTCGCGGGTGAAGAAGGTCTTGATCGCGTCGGCGCCGAGCTCCGCAACAATTCGGCTGCCGAGCAGGACCTTCTCGTGCATCTCGTCCGGCGTCAGTTTGTCGCTCTCGTTGGGGAAGTATTCGCCGATCACGGGGATCCCCAGGCGGTGGCAATCGTTGGTCAGCTTCGAGAAGACCTCCACGTTCTCCGCGTCCCGCTGTTCGCTACCGGTTTCCAGGGTGAGCGAGACCAGGGCGATGTCCATCCCCTCGCGCAGGGCGCACTGGGCATCGAAAATCGCAACGCTCCGGGCTTCCTTGTAGGCCAGTCCGAAGCAATAGACCGTGTTCCAGTTGAGGCGAACAACCGCCAGCGGTCGCTTCGGACGGGCGAAAACCGTGTGGCAGCGCCGAAGCATTCCCGGGGCCAGCAAAACCGCGTCGACCGCCGGGTTGATCTTCTCCACCGTTGCCGGCAGGTTCTCCATGGCCGGAATCGGCCCGTCGAACAGGCCATGATCCACGGCAATGATCACCGCATGGCCGTCACCCACAAGCCGCTGCAGCCGGAGCTGCCTGCCGTCAAAAACCATTGGATGTCTCCCTGGATAGATAAATGTCGAGCGGTCGATCCTGGGCGGCGGGCCGGCAGAATCTCGCTGTCGCACGGGATCCCCAATCGGAGCCTCACACGCGCCAAACGTGCTGAGCGACGCCCAGCACTGCAATCCTGTTCAAACTGAACACATACTATCAGCGTCTATTTCCCGTGTCAAATCCACAGAATCCGATATCTCAACAGTTATCGGGATACTTGCGAGTTGACATGCTGTTCAAATCTGTTCATACTTGTCGCAAATGATCAGGCTTTGGTGCAATTGAGCCCTGCATATGAATCAAGAAGCTCGGCGCGTCCAGATCCGAAAACTCGTGGCCAGCCGCGGAGAGTGTTCCGTCGAGCAGCTCGCCCAGGAGCTCGGGGTAAGCGGCATGACGGTCCGGCGAGACCTGCAGGCCCTGTGTGAAGACGGGCGGTTGATCCGCACCCATGGCGGCGCCACACTGGGTGAACGGGCGACTTTCGAGTTCGCGTTCCTCGACCGCGTCAACAAGAACCGCGAGGCCAAGATGGCCGTGGCCCGCACCGCCGCGGAACTGATCGGCACTTGCCGCAGCGTCATGCTCGACGGGAGCACCACCACCCTGGCCGTCGCTCGTCAGCTCCGAGGCAGGTCCGGCCTGACGGTGATCACGACCTCGCTCCCGGTTGCTGCCGAACTGCAGCACGAACCGGGGATCGATGTCCTTCTGACCGGCGGCTATATCCGCTCGGTCTCTCCGGACCTGACGGGCTCCCTGGCCGAAGCAAACCTGGAACTGCTCCGTGCCGAGATCGCCCTGTTGGGCACGGATGCCGTGGATGACCAAGGGAATGTCTACACCGATCCGCCCGACAATTCGGCCGTGCTCCTGAAGATGATCGCCGCGGCCCAGCGGGTGTATGTTGTCGCGGATCACACCAAGCTTGGGCATACGGCTCTGAGATGTTTCGGAAGGTTGACGGATTGGGCCGGCCTGGTGACCGACGAGGCCTGCGATCCGGCGTTTGTAAACGAACTGCGCCAGTTGGGAATCGACGTGATTGTGGCACCTTTTGAATGACGTGCGGCGCTGCATGCTGCAGAAAGGCTTGTTATGCCGGGTAGCACTTCCTTCGCACTCCACTTCTGGGACTATTTTGCCTTCCTCGGGTTCGTGGTAGGGCTTTCGGTCGTCGGCTATTGGGCCGGCCGGAAGGAACGGGCTGGGGCAACGGAGTACTTTCTTGCCGGGAAGCGGCTCCCCTGGTACGTGGTCGGGGGCTCGTTCATTGCCTCGAATATCAGCAGCGAGCACTTCATCGGCATGGTTGGCGCGGCGGTGGTCTACGGCATCTGCGTGGCCATGTCGGAGTGGGCCAACGTGCAATCGTTCACGCTCCTGATCTGGATCTTCATTCCCTTCCTGCTCGCCTCCCAGGTCTTTACGACACCCGAATTTCTCGAGAGACGATTCAGCCCTGTTCTGCGGCAGTTCTTTGCCCTGGTCACCATCATCAGCAACGTCGTGGCCTTTCTGGCGGCCGTGCTCTACGGCGGGGCCCTGGGGATCCAGGTGCTGTTCAGATCGGAACTTGCCAGGTTGACCGATCTCATGCCGGGCTCCCTTGTCGCGGCCACCGGCGGCGCCGAGCGGCTCCAACTCTGGATCTCGATCGTGGTTCTCGGAATCGTGGCCGGGGGCTGGGCCATCTACGGCGGGCTGTCGTCGGTGGCCTGGACCGACCTGTTCACCGTGATCGTGATGATCGCCGGCGGAATCATCGTCACGCTGCTCGGGCTCCAGGCGTTGGCCGGCGACGACGGCACACTGGCTGACGGCGTGGCCATCATGATCGAGCGGAACCGGGCTGTGGAAGGTCCCTGGCGAGAGGCGGTGGAGAGCAATGTGGACAACCTAGCCAAGATCGATTCCTACAACCGGCTGAGCGTAATTCAGCCGGCCAGCCACCCGACCCATCCCTGGCCATCTCTCATTTTCGGCCTTTTTTCGGTGAGTATCTGGTACAATGTTCTCAACCAGTTCATGATCCAGCGTGTGCTCGGCGCCAAGAATGGCTACCACGCCCGGATGGGAATCGTGTTTGCAGGCTTTCTGAAGGTGCTGCTTCCGGCCATCGTGGTCATCCCGGGGCTCGTCGTGTTTGCCATGCACCCGGAGGTCCTCCTGATCCGGCCATGGGACGATGTCAAGCCGGCCGCCGACCAGGCTTACGTTCACCTGATCCAGACCCTCGTTCCCATCGGTCTCCGGGGGCTGTTTCTGGCCGCGCTTTTCGGTGCGATCCAGTCGACCGTCAATTCCGTGCTCAATTCCACCGCCACGGTTTTCACGCTCGATGTCTACAAGCGCTGGATGCACCGGGCGGCGGACGACAGGCAACTGGTCAAGGTTGGAATCTATTCCTCCGTCGCCATCCTCGCCATCTCGATCATTCTCGGCGGGTTCGTCGGCCGCATCGGTGGCAGCCTGTTCGTCTACATCCAGTCACTCTACGCCTTTTTCGCGCCACCCTTCTCGGCCGTCTTCCTCCTGGGGATCCTCTGGAAACGGATCAACGCCCCCGGTGCGATCACGGCCGTGTTTCTCGGGTTCGCTTTCGGTATCTTGATGAAAGTCTATGTGCAGTTTAACCCGATTCACCCAAGCTGGCTGGAGCCGTACAGCAACCAATCGGCAATCAACTGGGCATTTTGCACGGTTGTGTGCATCGTGGTGAGCCTGCTCAGCGCTCCGCCTCGTCCGGAGCAGGTCACCGACCAGCTTACCTTCAATTGGCGCAAGATGAACATCTTCCACGATCTCGGCAACCACTGGTACACCAGCGTTGTCACCTGGTGGCTCCTGTTTGTGCTGTTGATCTTCACCTTGCTGGTTATTTTCTCCGGATTTGTGATTCCGGCCGGCAGTGCGCCATGAGGTCAACCGAAAGTACTGTTCCAAGGAATACAGGTCTCGCAGGCCGCACGAGACTCTGAATTGGTTTAATGCATAGTATTCAGGTCCCGTTGCGGTGCCTCGGACCTGCCTTCGAAAGATCAAGACACATAGCCATGTCCACTTCTCTCTCTTCGACACTCCAATGGGCCAGGACGGATCTGACCCGCTATCCGAACATCGTCGTGCCGCCGCCGGGCCCCCTGTCGGACGACTATCACCAGCGGTGCACCCGGTATTTCAAGGGCTTGAGCGGCCAGGTGAAGCTGTTCCCGGTTGCTTTCGAGTCCGGCGAGGCGTGCACGCTGGTCGACGTGGACGGCAATCGCTACATCGATTTCTCTTCCGGCATCTACGTGACCACCCTCGGCCACTGCCATCCGAAGATCAGCGAGGCGATTGCCAGGTACGCCGGCCAGTTGATGAACGCCCACGACTTCACCACGCCGATCAAGACGCGGCTGGTGGAGAAACTGGCCGAGGTGTTGCCCGGCGATCTTTCGGGCTTTCAGTTCTACGACTCCGGCACGGCCGCCGTCGAGGCCGGCCTGCGGGTCCTGCGGGCGGCCAGCGGGCGCAACGAGATGATCAGTTGCTACAATGATTTCCACGGGAAGACCTACGGAGCCGTGTCCCTGGCTCAGATCCGTTCCCAGGTTTACGGCCGGGTTCGCTCGCCGGGCTCGCACATGGTGCCGCGTCCCGACACTTACCGCCCCGACTGGGCAAAGCCCGACGGCACCATCGATACGGACCGCTACATCGCCTTCTACGATGACTACATCCACAAGGCCACGGTGGGCGACGTGGCGGGGTTCGTGCTGGAGCCGATCCAGGGCTGGGGCGGGTCGATCATGCCGCCGGACGACTTCTTCCCCAAGCTCCGCAAGTACTGCGACGAGAAGGGGATCCTGCTCATGGCCGACGAGGTTCTCACCGGCTGGGGCCGGACCGGCAAGTGGCTCTGCCTGGACCATTGGGATGTCGTGCCGGACGTGGTCACCATCGGCAAGGGGTTCGGCAACGGCTTCCCGGTCACGTGCGTGGCCGTCCGCGAGCCCCACAAGGAGAGCTTCGAGAAGATCTCCGCCTCCAGCAGCTACGGGGGCAACCCCATGGCCTGTGCCGCCGCCCTGGCAAGTACCGAGGTGATCCAGGAGGAGAATCTGCTTGATTATTGCCTCGCCTTGGGGGAACATTGCACGAAGATCCTCAATCAAATGAAGGATCGCCACCCCATGATCGGCGACGTCCGCTGCAAGGGAGCTCTGATGGGCATCGAATTGGTCAAGGACCGCGGGACCAAAGAACCGTTCACGCAAGCCGGAGAGTTCGTCTACCAGCCCGCCTTCAGGAACGGCCTGGCATGGATCCCGGCCGGGCACATCCTGCGCATGAGCCCGCCCATCGTGATGGATTTCGATACGGCCACCAAGGGCCTGGAAATCATCGAAGATGCCATCGGAGCGGCCGAAAAAGCCTTGATGTAAGAAGCCCTCACAAAACGTACAAGTTTCCCACGGGCATGGATGTGCACAGCCGGTGGTTCTGTCATCGGCTCCAGATTCTTTTGATTCACAACCTCACAAGGAGTCCCCATTATGTTCAATTCCAGTTCACGACGTGCCTTCCTGCAAACTATCGGCGCCGGTGCTGCCGCACTGGGGCTGGCCGGAACGAGTCTTGGCCAGGAGAAGAAGATCCAGGGCTTCGACGACACCCCCAAGGAGTCCGCAGCGAAGGAGTGGAAACCGGTTTCCGACCGCAAGCTTCGCGTCGGTATCGTCGGTTTCGGCGTCTGCCGTTTCGGCGCGGCCTTCAGTTTTCAGGATCATCCCAACGTTACGGTGACGGCCGTGAGCGATCTGTTTCCCGATCGCTGCGCCGGACTGGCCAAGGCCTGCCGC
>CAYSCH010000050.1:0-16962 GCA_964429355.1 uncultured Planctomycetaceae bacterium
CGCCATCAACCCGAAACCATCATCACCTCCCAATTCTGCAACACCCCTCCAACGAACGACCCCAACTTACGCCTCGATACATCACCCTAACCCCAACAACCACAACCACTTAAAACACCCCATCTCGGCCCTCATTCCGCAACATACCCTCCGGCGCGTCGCGAAATCCATTTCGTCCCACAATCTCATTTTTGGCCACTTTAGAAATTTCTTCTCCTTGCCTCCCAACAACTTATAAACACCATCCCCCCACCAGCTCCACGAACTCCGCCCTTCATCGTGTATAATCCTCCCTCGATGGACCCTCAGTAAAGAAATGCAACCAGGCCGACCAACGCCAGGCCGGTTTCGCACCGCACTGTCCCCGAGCCCTGAACCAACACCCCAGTCCAAGTACTTTCACATCGCCCGGCGCCTGCGCGCCTTAAGACGCCGCAACAGGTATCAGCAGAGCTGACGCGTCACCCAAACGCGCCGGTATCCCCAGAGCCCGCCACAAGCCTGCGCCTCCCGCGCCCGCTTGTGACGCGTTTTTTTTATTCCACCCTTCACCCTTCAAACTTCATGACCGGTGCCCCGGACCAAAAGCAACTCCCGTCTCCCGTGGTGTGCCACTGCCTACTTGTTGGCAGTGCTTGATAGACCCCATAGGATCGCCTTTCCGGCGGTGCGACCGGCGGCCCTGATCGAAATCGCCCCCCCGTCGTGTGCCAACTCGCTTGCCATGAAGTGTGACGCGATCCCAAGTATCTTGTTCCTTCAAATGCCGTCCGACCGGTCGACCGCTTCTTCAAACCCTTTCCGATGAATCTCTATCCCTGAATTCCTCCGTATCCTTCGCGCTTCTTCGTGTCCTTCGCGGTGATCCCTTCCCCTCACCCATCCCCGCCGGCATTTTCGCAGATCCTGTCACCCGTTGACCAACTCACCTATTCCGATTAGTGAGGATCAGTGAGGATTAGTGTTCCCCCTTCTGTCGTCTGTCCTCTGTCCCTCTGACCCTCTGTCCTCTGACCCTCTGACCCCTGACCCAATGCCACCACCCACCAGAAGGAATTTCGCACCATCCCCCTATCGAGCGATGTAAAGTTGCGGCTCAAACCAGTCCCGTAAACACAGCCCCTAAAACCGTTTCCGGCAACACCCCTCGGCCAAGATTTTGCACCGCTGGAAAGTGTAGGTGCAAAACCCATCCCGCTCCATAACCCGCCCAAAAAAGTGCAAATCACTCCAGAGAACTTTCTTCCTCGTTGCCAGCAACGACTTGCGTCCAGGTGTCCCAACGTTCCCAAGATTCCGTTCCCACTTCCGGCTACAATCACCCTCGCGCCCACGCCCCGCGTCCCTGACCCCTGATCTCGGCCCCCTGACTCCGCGATCCGCATAGCGTTTCCCAGACGCCCATCCGTCCCTTTCAAGCCCTTCGGGTTTCGTTCTTCGTCCTTCTTTCGTCGTTTGAATTTCGTTATTCGGCATTTCCCCTGCTCCTTGCTCCCAGCGTCTACCTGGTGTGAATTAGTTTCGGAGCATACCCCACTCGTGGGGATCGCAGTTACGATTCATCCCAGATTTGTAAAGGCGTTCACTATTAACACTTACGCAAGCCTCTCTCGCCCGAGAGCCATTTCGGCGCATCAGCCCCATGCGGTACGAAATTGTGGCCTTTACCCCATGCCGGCACCAGTTCCACGCCTCAGCGAGACCCCTCCGCCGCAGCCTGTTCAACACCAACCCGACGCGTAAGCGAGGCGCTCCGCTCCTTGCTCCCTGCTCCCTGCTCCCTGCTCCCTGCTCCCTGCTCCCTGCTCCCTGCTCCTTTCCCACCCTTTGTTCTTTGGCAATCAGCATAGCGTACATCAGGCCACCTCGCCCATTCGAGCCACGGCAAGGTGGCCTGGCGGCCCCTTTTCTGAACCTCGGCATCAAGGTCTGAACCGTATCTATAAGTCTACTCACATCAAGGTTTTACCCAAGCACGCGTCGCCCAACTGTGTGCACCTAATCGAAGGTGCGATGCAGAACTGTCTGCGGCGCCTTCATTCTGCGCAGATCTCCAGCCCCAAAACGAACGTAGGACAGGTCTGCAACCTGTCTTACGCAGGATGCAGCCCTGTCCCACAGCACGACACCTGATTCCATGCCCGTCCTATTCGCGCACGCTTGCCTTGTCCGCAGTCGGAAAATCCGCGGGCACCTTCTGGGTTACCTTCCCGGTGGCAGCCCATTCGGCACAGCGCTGGAAGGTCGTGATGAAGGCAACACTCTTCAGTTCCTTGGCAGTGTGGCCCAACGCATTCTGTACCACGCGTCCCTTCCCATACTCAACCGTGAACAAGAGCGGTTCGTGTTCGCCGGATCCGCCCTTATCTGCCGGGGCGAAGGCGGTCGCCAGCACAGTCAAGTTCTTCGCGGGACCACGAAGCCAGCCGTAGAGCTCGTCGTCCACGTGCATGAACTCCGTGGGCAGGCCCTCGGTGATCGGGTGGTTCGGTTCGCGGACCACCAGCTTGAACGGCTGCATGGGACCATGAGATCCGGTCTTCTTGCTGTCGGGCGCCGCGTCACGAACGATCTTTCCATCCCGCCAGCGAATGTACGGGCCCCACTCCGGTGTCCGGCCGCCCCAGCCCCCCAGCCCCATGATCTCGTTGTATTCCTTCCAGTTGGGAAACGCGGCGCAGGCAAAGTGAAAGATCACGACTCCGCCGCCCCCTTGGACGTACTCGACAAACGCCTTCTTGGTGTCTTCAGGCCATTCATCTCCCTGGTAGTTGCTGACCACCACCTTGTAGGCGGCAAAGTCCGGCTTGAAGCCGCTCATATCCTGCCCCTTCGCCGGCGAAGTGGCCACGTCGACCTTGAACAAACCGGTCTCCTCCAGAAGTTGCTTCAAGACCGGCGTTGTCTCGGCCCAGTTATGACCGTTCTGCCCGTCGACGATCAGCGCCGAGTAGGGCGGTTCCGCCGCCCAACCGGCGGTGGCCAACACCGCCAGAAGCCCCAAGGATACCATCCACTGTCTGCAACACATCGTTTTCATCCTCCATCAAAAGACTCAAGAAATCGAGCACATTATTCCTTGTCAACCCAGTGAAGTGAAGTTGCAGGCCTTGGTCCAAAGGTGGTCAAACCGCGGCGAATTGCCAGGGGCTTCTGTTCTACCAACCTCAAAGATCGTGATGTTTTTCACAAAGACTCGCGCGTTATCGGGAGCAGGCTGTTTTCAGTTCGAGCGGTAGCTCGTATTGGTTGGCGGCCCTGCCGCCCTGAGCTTGCCTCGCGGGGTGCCAGGCTCGTTGCCGCCTGCCGGCCCTTCCAGCCACTCCACTTCGCTTGTGGGTGACGCATTTCTCGGTTCCGTTATACCCGAGGCCACGGAGAATTCAAGTTTTCCGGGAAATTCGGGCGGCCGGCCCTGTCATTGCCGCGTCTGAGACCGTGACGAGAGCATTCCAGGGAAGTATTCGGAAGTGTCGCAGACTTTGAAATCCGCTCCGATGGGCTGCAGTCTGGTCCAACTAGCGTCGATCCACGCGAATGCAGCTCCTTGACTCGCCGACCCCTGCGGGGTAGCCTGTTTTGCGCGGTTTGCGGACGGATTGGTATTCGGAGTTCTGCGTGACAGCGTCGGTCTGGCGCATCGACAACCGATTCGTCAAATGTCGGATCCAACGATCCCTCTCCAACCCAGCAGGTTTACTCTATCAACCCTTGCTGGGGCACGAAGCTGGGTGTCGTATCTCCCCAACAATCCGAGGAGTTGATGATGAGTCGCCATGCCAGTCGTCGTGAATTTCTCAAGCGGTCGGCTTTAGCTGGGACCAGCCTGTGGCTGGCCGGTTCATTCGCGATCGGTCAAAGTCGCTTGCCTAACGAAAAACTGAACATCGGCATCATCGGCGTGCACAGCCGCGGGGCGGCCAACATGGGGGCCGTGGCCACCGAAAACATCGCCGCCCTCTGCGATGTGGATGAGAACTACCTGGACGAGGCCGCCGCGAAGTTTCCCCAAGCCAAAACTTACGTCGACTGGCGCAAGTTGCTCGATCAGGACGATCTCGACGCGGTCATCGTCAGCACAACCGAGCATACCCATGCCCTGGCCAGTGTCGGAGCGATGAAACGAGGCAAGCATGTCTATTGTGAGAAACCACTTGCCCACAGCGTCTATGAGGCGCGGGTGATGCGGGAAACCAGCAGGCAATTCAAGGTGGCGACCCAGATGGGCACACAGATTCACGCCACCGAGAACTACCGTCGCGTGGTCGAACTGGTTCAGTCGGGCGCCATCGGCGGCGTAACCGAAGCCCATGTCTGGGTCGAACAGGGGATCGAAGGCCCGCGCAGCCGCCCGGACCAGTCGCAGCCGGTTCCTGAAAAGCTCCACTGGGACCTCTGGCTGGGCCCGGCACCGCTGCGGCCCTACCACTCGTGTTATTTCGAGCGGCGTTCCATTTCCTGGCAGAATTGGTGGGACTTCGGCAACGGGGCGCTCGGCGACATGGGGAGTCATCTGATCGACCTGCCCTACTGGGCGCTGGAATTGGGGGCACCCCTGACCATCGAGGCCGAGGGACCGTTGCCGGTGCGTGCCGAAACCTATCCCGATCAACTGACCGTGCGTTGGGAGCATCCGGCTCGTGGTAAACGGCCGCCGGTCAAGCTTACCTGGTACGATGGCAAGCAGCGGCCCAAGTCGCCCGAAGGCGTCGACCTGCAAACATGGCACATGGGAATCATGTTCGTCGGCGAGAAAGGGACCCTCCTGGCCGACTATGCTCAGTGCATCTTGCTTCCGGAGGAGAAGTTCAAGGACTTCCAGCCGCCCGCACCCTGGATCAGTCCGTCACCTGGCCATCACGAGGAATGGATCCGTGCCTGCAAAACAGGCGAGCCGACCCTCTGCAATTTCGAATACTCCGGTTCGCTCGTGGAGCACAACCTGCTCGGAACTGTTGCCTTCCGGGCCGGCAAGAAGCTCCAGTGGGATCCCGAGAATCTGAAGGCCACCAACTGCCCGGAGGCCGACACGTTCATCCACCCGCCCTATCGCGAAGGCTGGACGCTGTAACTACAAGACCGGCCGGCCTTTGCCGGAGGTCCCGCCTACCGTGGGTCTTCTGGTCGCGATACAATCAGCCGGATGAACGGAATTTGCCTTTGTATCGATCGGCTGCATGCCGGGTTTGTTGGGGCTTACGGGAATTCGTGGATCCAAACCCCCGCCCTGGACCAGATGGCGGCGGACGGCTTTGTCTTCGATCAGTTCCACGTCGATTCGCTCGAACTCGATTCGCTCTACCGATCGTATTGGTTCGGCCAACACGCTCTTGCCCGGACGGAGACAGAGACAGTCTCGGACCATGCTCTTGCAGCACGATTCAGGAAGCATGGAGTGCGAACGGTGCTGGCGACGGACGAACCGGCCGTTGCAGCCTTGCCGGGCGCCGAGGGCTTCGACGAGCGGATTTCCTTGCCAAGGCCGGCGAACCTGGAATCGGCCCAGTCGGCGGACGCCACGCTCCTGGGACGGGCTTTTGCCCAGATAATTCAAGAGATCGAGTCGGCGAAGCATCCTTTCTTCTTATGGTGCCATCTATCGAGCCTGGGACTCGCCTGGGACGCTCCCTGGGAGATGCGGAGCCAGTATGCCGAAGCCGAGGACCCCGATCCGCCAACGGAAGTTGAGGTGCCCTGCCGCTGGATGGAAGAAGGCGAGGATCCGGACCTGCTGCTGGGCATCGCGCAAGCCTATGCCGGGCAGATATCTCTCCTGGATCTCTGCATCGGTGCTTTGGCCGACGCACTGGCCGACGCCCGACTTGACCAGGAAACGGCCATCGCCCTGGTCGGGTTGCGTGGTCTGGCCTTTGGTGAGCATCACTACATCGGCCCGACCGACGATCGCCTGGACGGAGAGCTGGTCCATGTTCCCCTGTTGATCCGGCTGCCCGATTCGACCAAGACCGCCGGTCGTTCGCAGGAACTGATCCAGCCACCCGATCTTTATCCAACTTGGCTTAACCTGCTTACGCAGAACTCCGACCTTCCGCAGGTTTCTGCCGCAGATCTCACCCCACTCATTTTCGCCGATACACCGCTCGGACGCGACCGAATTGGCCTGAAAGGGCGTAACGGACGCCGCGGTTTGCGTACCCCAGCTTGGTTTCTCACGATTGGCCCCAAGCTGGAGCTGTTTGGAAAACCCGACGATCGCTGGGAGGTCAATGACGTGGCCGTCCGGCACAGCGATGTGGCAGAACAGTTGGCGATGGTGCTTGGCGAGTACGAGATGGGAGTCTCCACGGACCCCCTCGGCGGTTTGTCGCCACTGAGTGACGCTCTTCGGTATGGTTTCTCGTAAGCGAGTTCGCTGCCAGGGAATGTGGGTTCCCTGGGAAGTTTGGGCGGGGCCGATTTCGGACTAGTGATCCGGCTCGACTTCCGACTATAATCCCCCCTTCGATCGCGATATTCTGTACGCTGAGCGCGCTGCGCTGTGCCCATGGATCCGGGCAGGTTGGCAGTAGCAGGATTCACTCGGCGTCGAACTGCCGGCGAGATTTCCACAATGATCGGACAAGGACGTCCGAAAACCTCGCACGTGTGCGGCTCCGCACCTCGCGTCTCGGCGCGATTGGGTGCACTCTGCTTTCTTGCGCTGATCCTTCTTGCTGCTGGGGCTTCATCGTCGGGCGAAGAATTCCGTCTGCGATTGTCCTGGGCGGGAAATGCTCGTCAGTGGTATGGCTCGGTCTGGGTTTCGGACGGCAACATCGAGGACCCGCAGCCCCTCGGCGTGGAAGCCGACGAACCGGGTTCGATGTGGCTCGACAACGGGCGTCTCATCGTGCGTCAACGAACCGCTCGCAAGTACGACGCCGTTGACCTCCTGGTTCGCGCACCGCGCAGTGCCAAACTGGTCGTTCAACTGATGGCTGTGGGGGATGAACCATCGGATCGGATGATCGAAGTGCTTCTGGATGACGTCTTGCGAGATGCTTTCGGAGCGAGTCTCGATGACCAGGGCAGTCGGCTTCGCATCGCCAGAAGGCCGGGAGACCTGCTTCCGATCGAGTTGGACAGCCCATCGCTGGTCTTTGCGCCAGGCGATCGCCTTGCATTCCGGTTGCAGACGGCGCGGCTCGGTTTAGCCCCGACGGAGAAGATTCGCTTCGTCGCCCAGTTGAAGAATCCCTATGCGGAGAAACCGGTTTGGCAAGCAGAAATCAAGCCGGTTTGGGAATCGGAGCAGACTGCCACGGCGGGCGAAGGAAAGACGCTGGCGTGGGAGGTGCCCCTGGATGTTGAAGAAGGCATCTATCAACTGACGATCACGGCGACTCAGCCGGGCTGGCTATCGCTGCCCCAAGTTGAATCCCCTCTGGTGGGAGCACGCAGCCACGCCAGCCGGACGATCGAACTGGTCGTTCTCAATCCGCAGCGGCCGAAAATTCCCGTGGGGACTCTTGGCGACCTGACGTCCCTGAAGGTGGTCGAGGAAATCGATCCGACCCATCCCGACTGGTGGAAGCGGTTTGCACATCTTCCCCAGTTGCCGCGACTCAGGCGATTGTGGAGCGGCCCGCTCGGCAACATGCATTCCGAAATTGTCGCGCACCCGTCGCTGGGGCCCGTCGTTCAGTTGAAGCCAAACACGGACGGAGACGATCCGAGTTGGGAAGCTTACACGATCCCGATCAGGGAACCCGGCAGACCGCACTTGCTCGAAGTGCGCTATCCGAGCGACGTTCCTCAGACGTTCGGGGTGAGTATCGTGGAACCGAACGAGTCGGGGGCCTCCCAGGTAGCCAACCTCGATACGGGTGTGGATCAGTTTGAAGAGATTGTTTCCGGCGATCAGACGGTTGTCTGGCGGGATCATCGGGTCATTTTCTGGCCGAAAACGAAGACGCCGATCGTGCTCATCACCAATCGTCGTGACGACGACCCGGCGTTTTACGGCTCGATCCGAGTGTCGAGCGTCGGGGATCACCTGCCTCGTGCCTATCCGGCGGGGGGGCCAAGCCCGGCGCGTCTCTTCGCGGCTTATCTGGATCGTCCATTGTTTCCAGAGTCGTTTTCAGCCGAGGAGGTCTTCGTTGCTCCGGGCCAATTGGAGATGGACGACTGGAAAACTTTCTATCAGGGCGGCACGCGGCTTGTCGAGTATCTCAACCATGTCGGCTACGGCGGACTCTTCCTGTCGGTCTATGCGGACGGAAGCACGATTTATCCAAGCGAGCTGCTGCAACCCACCACGCGTTACGACACGGGTGCCTACCTGGAAACGGGGCAGGACCCGGTGCGCAAAGACGTTCTTGAGATGCTCCTCCGGCTCTTCGATCGGGAAGGCCTCAAACTCATCCCCGCCTTGGAGTTCTCTACTCCGCTGCCCGAACTCGAGGTGATCCTCCGCCAGGGTGGTCCGGAAGCTCAAGGAATGGTATGGGTTGGGCGGGACGGCCGAAGCTGGCCCGAGACGCACCAGCCCAGCCAGGGACGAGCGCCCTACTACAACGTCCTCAACGGGCGTGTCCAAGAGGCCATGCTCAACGTGCTCCGTGAGCTGGTGAAACGCTATAGCCATCATCCATCTTTCGCGGGCGTGGCCATTCAGTTGTCGGCCGACGGCTACGCCCAACTTCCGCCGCTTCCCACTCGGCCATTCGATCCCGCTTGGGGGCTCGACGACGAGACGATTGGTCGCTTCCAGAAGGCGACGGGAATCCAGTTTTCCGCCGAGGGGCCAAATCGTTTCGACAAGCGATTCCAGCAACTGGCTTCCCCGCAGGTCGAGTCGGCATGGCTCACTTGGCGGGCCGAGCAGGTTGCTGCCTTCTACCGCCGGGCCTACCAGGAACTGACGGCCGAGCGACCCGATACGCGGTTGTACCTCGCCGGCGCACGCATGTTTGAAGGGGAAGAAATGCAACAACAGCTTCGCCCCTCACTGCTGCGGCGGCTCACACTCGATCAAACAATGAAGCAAGTCGGGATCGATCCGCGACTCTTCTCCGATCCCGAAGGTCCTGTTCTCCTTTTCGGGGAGACCATTCGGCCCTGGACATCGCTGGCCGACCAGTCGGTGGGCCTGGAACTGGAAAACATGCGGACAGGGGAGGACTTGGCGGCGAAATATGGAGCGACCGGCGCCTTGTTCTATCATCAACCTCAGGAGACGTGGCTGGCCTCGTTCGATGGTCTCAGCCCGTTCCAGCCGAGCCGGACCCGGCTCACGACGCAGACCGTTCCGTCCGCCTCGCAGAACCGGCGTCGTCTCGTCAGGGCCTTAGCCCAGTTTGACCCGATCATCGCGGTCGATGGCAGTCTGCGGATCCCCTTGGGGCAGGAAGACTCGCTCCGCGATCTGATCACGCTCTACCGGCGACTGCCGGCGGCGCGATTCACCACAGCCCCATCCAGCGCAACCAGCGAACCCCTCACGGTTCGCTTTCTCCAGCCCGAGCACTCGGATGCGACCTACCTGTTGGTCGTCAACGAGGCGGGGTTTCCGGTGACGGCGAGCATTCGCCTTCGAACACCCAACGGCTGCCGTCTGGAGGAACTGACCGGGGTGCGGCAAGTGTCGCCCTTGCGGGCCGACGCTGAGGGCTCCTATTGGGACATTCAACTCGACGCCTACGACGCGATCGGTGCCTGGCTCCCCTCAAACAAAGTGGAGATCACGGAGTCGTCCGTTCGCTGGTCACCCGAAATTGACCGCGAACTGGAGGCAAGGGTCGCGGAACTGGAAAATCGTCGCATCTCTCTTTCCCGTCCCCGGCCATGGGACAAACTTGAGAATCCGGGGTTTGAGGCCAACGTACTCGAGGTGGGGCAGATTCCGGGATGGCAGTTCCGACGCGAAAATGAGACGAATGTCAAGCTCGACGTGACCCAACGCCACAGCGGGAATGCTTCCTTGCGACTGGCTGGCGCCAACCAGCCGACTTCCGTCATGAGCTTTCCCTTCAAGCCCCCAAAGACCGGTCGCCTGACCATCAGACTGTGGGTCCGGTCGGATCGACCGGGACCTGGATCGCCACTGCGGATCGGCGTTCTCGGCGATCACGACGGCAAGACGTTCTATCGATCGGCTCCGGTTCCGGAAATTCGCAACGATTGGACCCAGAATACGGTCAATGTTCTCGATGTCCCCGAGGATGGGCTCGATACGCTCCAACTCCACCTCCAATTGGCCGGGGACGGCGAAGTCTGGATCGACGACGTCCAGCTTGAAGATTTGGACTTCAAGCCGCAGGACCTGCTCAAGATTGTCTACCCCGCGCGGGCAACTCTTACCGAGCGGCAGGTGACCCAGTGTATCCGGATCCTCGAAAGCTATTGGCCCCGCTACCTTCTCCAGCACGTGCCTCCCGTCGATGAAACACAGCCGGCCGTTGCCCAGGCGCCTGAGCAGCCTGCTCCGCCTCCTGAACCGAAAAGCGAGGAGAAGAAGGAGTCGGGCAAGTTTCTGGGCCGGATCCGCGATCTTGTTCCGGAACGCCTGCGATTCTAGGAAGCCCTGACGGAACGCACGAGTTTCCCACGGGCATGGACGAACACAATCGGTGGTTCGTCAGCGGTTCGAACAGACTTTTCGTAATTCTCGGCACCCAGATTCTCCTATCCCGGACTGATCGAACCGATTGTGCAGTCTCTGAGGGAGCGCGGCGGAACTGTCCCGGGGGTCCACCCATCTGTGGGCTACTCTTGAGGAGTTGCGTGCCGTGGATATCCGTAGCTGGACTCGCCTGAGTTTGGCCGACCCCCCAATCCGTAGCCGAACTTGCCAGAGTTCCGCACTACAATCGCGGGGACGTCGAGTATGGTACGGATAACCCGCTGAGAAGGCCTTGGCGAACTCTGCGAGAGGACAAGCACGGACCACCGCTGCTCCAAATGCCGGGTTTTCTGGCCCACTGAGCTGCAAAGGGCTGCTTTGCTGGGCGAAACTCGGCTGGCACGCTGGCTGTCTCGATCAGCCTGTCACAGGGATCAGAACGAAGAGAGGTGTGACGTTGACTGCGATCTGGCTGGGAATGGGGCTCGGGCTCCTGCAACTGTTTGCCGGGATCGTCATCGGCTGGTCATGGGCGCGTCGAGCCGGACGGGACCCGTGTGCCGCCACAGCGTCTCAGCTTCATCGGCTCGCACAGGACGTACACGGCATGATTCGTGATGTTCACGGGCAGGTCGACGAACACCAGACGGAAATCCAGAGACTTCACGACCAACTGCACTGCGACCCCAACGACCAAGACAGCCTTGCGGCGGCGATTTTCCGTTCCGTATCTCGAGTGATTCAGATCAACGAGCGGCTCCAGGACCAGCTCTTTCACTCCGAACAGAAACTCGAACGCAAGGAGCGCGAAATCAAGTCGCACATGGTGGCTGCGCGGACTGACGCCCTGACTTCCCTGCCCAACCGCCGGGCCTTCGATGATTTCATGAAGCAGCAAGGGGCACTCTGTCAGCGAAACCGTACCCGGTACGGGCTGATTCACGTGGATGTCGATCATTTCAAACAGCTCAACGATCGTTGGGGCCATCCGGCGGGCGATGACGTCCTCAAGGCCGTCGCTGCCGCGATCCGCCGGGCGGCTCGGACAAACGATCTTGTCGCTCGGACGGGTGGCGAAGAATTCTCGGTGGTAATAACCGATGCGTCGCCCGAGTCGGTCATTGCGGCATCGGAGCGGATCCGCGTTGAGGTTGAATCGATGCCGATCTGCCTCCAGAAAACTCGCATCCCGGTGACCGTCAGCCTGGGCGCGGCACTGATCTTGCCAGGGGAGTCCGGTAAGTCCCTGATCGGACGTTCCGACGCGGCACTCTACGCTTCCAAACAGGACGGCCGCAATTGTTCCCACTGGCACGATGGCCAGCGGTGCCGGCGGATCACGTGCGTGGACCAGACTTCACCAGTAGAAACGGAGGAGATCATCGATTCAGAGGCGGCTGACTGGCAGGATGAACCGGCCTGGCGCAAAGTCTGCGAAGACCTGCGCCAGAGCCTTGGCGATTTCGTCCACCGCAACCGGTGAAACGAGTTTTCGCGTCGCGAGATGCTTCGAGGGCTCGCTTTCAAGCGGCCGGAGGAGTGAACACTCGCTGTCCGACTTCGCGATCGATCATGAACAGGCCCCCCGGAGCGTCCTTCATCAGCCGTAATTGCTGAAGAATGCCGTCGGCGGTAGCCTCTTCCTCGACCTGTTCGGCGACGAACCACTGAAGGAAGTTGTTTGAGGCGTGGTCGCTTTCTGCCAAAGCCAGGTCGACGAGTTTGTTGATCAGCCCCGTCACGAGCCGCTCGTGGGCCAAGGCTGCCTCAAACACGGCCAACGGGTTTGCCCACTCCGTCTCCGGACCTTCAATGGCCGTGAGCTTCACCCGGCCGTTCCGCTCCGAAACGAAGTCGAAGAACTTCAGCGCGTGGACCAATTCCTCCTGTTGCTGGACTCGCATCCAATTGGCAAAGCCTGGCAGATTGATCGAGTCAAAATAGGCCGCCATGGAAAGGTAGAGGTAGGACGAGTAGTACTCGGCGTTGATTTGGCTGTTCAGGGCCGCTTCCATCTTCGGGCTGAGCATCGGTTGTTCCTTTTCGGAGTGCTGTGTCGGGAACCGCTTGTCCAGACTTCGGTAACATCGCAAGATTGGGTGTCCCAGCATTATCATTCTCTCGATCACGGCGGCCGTGGCAAGCCCCATGGCGGTAAACGCTCATGTGAAAAGGACTTGAGGCGGGCTTGCCAGTTCGCCTTTTTCCGGCACACAACCGGCGTCTTACCCAACTCGACGGTGCAGCGGGCTCGATTCAGCCTGTCTTAGTTTTCAGAAATGCGGCACGGTTTGCCGGGGAGTTCTCTGAGGTGCCAGCCAGGCATCTCGTGCCACTTGCCGACGTTCCGGCGTTGCGGATATCTTGAGGCCAACCGGAAAAATGGAGCCGGGCTCGAACCGTCACGCATACGGACGAGGAAAGGGAGCCCGGGGACGAACCCAAACTGTATGGAGACCATCATGTCCCGTCGAACAATGCTGCTTGCGTTGGCCGGTCTTGCGATCGCCCTTGCGGACCTCCCGGTCTTAGGAGCTGACCTTATTGCGCCCGGAGCTGTGGTTGAAAAACTGGCCGGGGGATTCCAGTTTACGGAAGGACCTGCGTGCGATGCTGAAGGGAACGTGTTCTTCTCAGATATTCCCAATGCGCGAATCCACAAATGGTCTGTGGACGGCGTAATTACAACGTTTCGGGAGAATTCCGGAGGAGCCAACGGGCTGTATTTCGACAAGTCGGGCAATCTCATTGCCTGCGAAGGAAAGAGCCGCCGTTTGACTTCGATCGCCCCTGACGGTACCGTGACCGTCCTGGCCGATCGCTACCAGGGGAAGAGACTTAACAGCCCGAACGATCTTTGGATCGACCCCAAGGGGGGAATCTACTTCAGCGATCCCCGCTACGGTCAGGATCTTGAGATCGAGCAGGATGGTTTCTTCGTGTTCTATCTGCCGCCAGGCGGGAAGGACCTGGTGCGAGTCGTCAATGATCTCGAAAAACCGAACGGTCTGGTCGGCACGGCTGACGGCAAGTTGCTCTACGTGGCTGACGCAGGCGGCGGCAAGACGTATGTCTACAAGATCCAGTCCGGCTGGGAACTCGCCGATCGTAAGATGATCGCGCCCATCGGCTCCGACGGTATGACTCTCGACGAGCAGGGAAACCTGTACCTCGCGAGAGACGTTGTCCACGTCTACAGCCCGGATGGTAAGCTCGCAACCACGATCGACGTGCCGGAGGCTCCGGCCAACGTGTGTTTCGGCGGGAAGGACCGCAAGACGCTGTTCATTACGGCCCGCAAAGGTCTGTATTCCCTCAGGATGAGTGTGCGTGGGCAGTAGGCGGACCTTAGCGGCAGCTAGATCCCACGACACAAATCTCAAGAAATCTCCGGCAATTCGTAGCCTTTACGGCGAGGCCGGGAGCGGAGAGCGTTTTTCTGGTCGTCGCCGACAGATTCCTCCCGGACTGGGCCCCACTTCAGTGACCGGCCAAGTTCGCGGCAGATGTGCATCGGTCGGACGTGGGATATCTCTTTTCACGCTCTGGGAGAACCGGTATCATGGGGGATTCGGTGTCGTCCGATGCTGGCAGTCCGTGAAGCGAGCGGGCAGCCAAAGTCATGACTGACATCGAGTCATATCAACCGCCCCCATCTCTGAACGGGACGCGTCGAGCGTCCTTTCCCCCTGCCATGAAGACCGACGAACTTCGCGAGAAATATCTGGAATTCTTTGAGACCAAGGGTTGCACGCGACGCCCGAGCGACGTGCTGGTTCCGCGATGGGACCCATCGGTTCTGTTCACGCCGGCGGGGATGAATCAATTCAAGGACCATTTTCTCGGACGCTGCAAGCTCGAATTCACCCGGGCCACGACCTGCCAGAAATGCCTGCGTACGGGGGATATCGACAACGTGGGCCGGACGGCTTATCACCACACGTTCTTCGAGATGCTGGGCAATTTCAGTTTTGGGGACTATTTCAAGCGTGAAGCCATCCACTGGGCTTGGGAGTTCCTGACGGACAAGAAGTGGCTGGGGTTGAATGCCGGGCAACTGTCGGCCACGGTTTACCTGGACGACGACGAGGCTGCTGCGATCTGGCTCGATGAGATCAAGCTGCCGGCCAACAAGCTGCAGCGTCTGGGGGAAGATGAGAATTTCTGGCCGGCGAACGCCCCGAGCCAGGGTCCGGACGGTGTGTGCGGTCCGTGCAGCGAGATCTACTTCCACACGGAATTCGGGGCGGTCGAGATTTGGAACCTGGTGTTCACTCAGTTCAATCGGGTCGGCAACCCGCCGGACAATCTTCGTCCCCTGCCAAGCAAGAACATCGATACCGGGATGGGGCTGGAACGGACGGCGGCCGTGCTGCAGGGAGTGGAAACCAATTTTCATATCGACATTCTCCGGCCGTTGGTGGAAGCGGCGGGGGATGTATGCGGATTGAAGTACGATCCGGAGGACGAGAACGGCCGGCGTCTGCGGCGAATAGCCGACCATGTGCGGGCCTGTGCGTTTGCGGTTCACGAGAACGTTTACCCGGGTCCGAACAAGGAAAAGTATGTGATCAAGCGTCTGCTGCGCCGGGCCGTACTGGATGGGCACCAGATGGGGATCCGCGAGCCGTTCCTTCACAAGCTCGTTCCGGTAGTGGCCGGCTTGATGAAGGCTTCTTATCCCGAGTTGGAGGAAACGACCAGCCGAGTGGCGCAGGTGATCGAAGGGGAGGAAGAGAATTTCCTCGGCACGATCGACGGTGGCCTGGCGCGGATCGAGAAGATTTTCGACCAGATGAAGGCGTCGGATCGCGGCGTCGTCGCCGGAGCGGAGGCGGCCGAGATGTATCAGACCTACGGGTTCCCGCCCGAGTTGTTCGCGGCGATGGCCGCCGAGCACAATTTCACCTTCGGCTGGAAGGGATTCCGAGAGAAGATGAAGGAACACGAAGAGATCTCGGGGGGTGGCGACAAGGGGGCCGTGTTCAAGACCGGCCCGATCGAGGCCCTCAAGAAGGTCGTCCACACGACCCAGTTCGTTGGCTACGACTTGATTGAGGCGGATGGCCTCGTGATGGGGCTGATTTCGGGCGAGAGTCTCTGCGACCAGATCGATTCGCTGGGACACGAACACAAAGTGGCTGTTGTCCTCGACAAGACGCCCTTCTACGGGGAAAAAGGGGGCCAAGTGGGGGACACAGGCGAACTGGTCGGCAAGGATTTCCACTTTCAGGTCACGGACACTCGCGTGGACGGCGATTTGATTCTGCACTCGGGTCACCTGACGAGTGGCAAGATCTCTCTGAAAGCCAAGGTGACGGCCCGCGTCAACGTGGCTCGTCGTCAGGCGATTCGCCGCGCCCACTCGGCGACGCACCTGCTTCACTATGCTTTGCGCAAGCACGTGGGCCAGCATGCCGAACAGCAGGGTTCAAAGGTCGACGCGGACTGGCTGCGTTTCGACTTCACCAATCTGAAGGCCGTGCCCGCCGAGACGTTGGCCGCGATCGAGACCGAGGTGAACCGGTGCGTGACGCAGGGCGACACGGTCGCCTGCCAGAGCATGACGGTTGCCGAGGCGCGGGGCGCCGGTGCCATCATGCTGTTTGGCGAGAAGTACCCGGACGTGGTCCGAGTCGTGACGATGGGAGACTACAGCAAGGAACTCTGCGGTGGGACGCATCTGGTCAACACTGGACAGGTTGGCCTGTTCAAGATTGTCGGCGAGGAGAGTGTGTCGGCCGGGACGCGGCGGATCACAGCGTTGACGGGGGCGGAAGCGCTGGCCCATGTCCAGAAGAGTGAGGCTATCCTGTCGCATATGGCAACGAGCCTTAAGGTTCCAACTGCGGAACTGTCGGTCCGGGTCGAGGCGATGGCAAAGGAGATCCGGGAACTCAAGAAGAAGGCCGCGGCGGGTGCGGCGTCAGACGCGCTGTCCGTGGGCAAACTGCTCGACGACGCGGTCGTGATCGCCGGCACGAAGGTGATCACGGCGGAGGTGCCCGGCGCAAATCCGAACGTGCTGCGGCAGTTGATCGACCAGTTGCGGCGCAAAGCGTCGCCCCTGGCGGTGATGCTGGCCAGCAGACAAGGGGACGACAAAGTGATGCTCGTTGCCGGACTGAGCCGGGACTTGGTGGAGAAGGGGTGCGATGCCGTGGCTTGGGTCAAGTCCGCGGCAGTGAAAGTGGAGGGGAGCGGCGGCGGGCGCGCCGACATGGCCCAGGCGGGGGGAAAGAAACCGGAAGGGATCGACGAAGCGTTGGCCGAGGCGAAAAAGACGGCCGAGTCGATGCTGGGATAGGGCCGGGTTCGCCTCGCGGATAATCACCATCACCGCAGTCAAAAGGCGATCAGGTCTTGCCAGGATCCATGTATCGTATCAGGGCCGC